>CAZSUZ010000004.1:0-61587 GCA_964610165.1 uncultured Gammaproteobacteria bacterium | reverse complement strand
TTTTTGCTATTTCATTTCAACCACTACGTCGTTTTTTTGAACGGATAACAAATAAGATTTTTTATAAAGATAATTATGATGCACAAGATCTATTATGGTCACTTAGCCGTATAATGGCATCTACTCTTAATCTTTCACACTTATCTCAAAGAATACTAGATAAAATGCTTTCAGAAATGAATATTAGCTATGGTTCAATTGTTTTAATCAGAAATTCTTCTGTAATTTGGGTTGGTACTGAGGGTCAAACAATGGGTCATCCTTTTAAAGGAATGGAAATTTATCAGTTAATTCAGCAATCTTATAAACCTCATTCTAAAGATGAACCGTTATTAATTTATGAAGAATTATCTGACACTACTGCAATTAAAACAATTATGAGAGAACATGAAATAACAATTGTTTTGCCACTTGTTGTCCGTGAAGAACTAATAGGTGGAATTGTATTGGGTCAAAAATCTTCTGGAGAAATTTATTCATCTGCAGATATAGATGTGTTAAAAATTGTTGCACCAGAAATTGCCGTGGCAGTTAAAAACTCGTTATCATTTGATGAAATTAAACGGTTTAATGTTACTTTAGAAGAAGAAATAAAACATGCAACAGAACGAATACGAAATGCCAATCATCGATTGAAAGAATTAGATAATCTAAAAGATGAATTTGTTTCTATTGCTTCTCATGAACTGAGAACGCCAATGACAGCTATAAAAAGTTATTTATGGATGGCTATGAATCAGCCAGGACAGAAAGTAAAAGAACCACTCGCACAGTATTTAAAAATCTCCTATAGTTCTACAGAGCGTCTTATTAGGTTAGTTAATGATATGTTGACTGTTTCACGTATTGAAAGAAACAAAATAGAGTTAAAAATAGGTGATGTAGATGTTTTTGATATTTTGCAACAGGTATATGAAGAATTAAAAGTAACTGCAGATGAGCGGAAAATACATTTTACATTAACTGGTAAAGACAATGCTCCGTATATGGTTGAAGGCGACAAAGAAAAATTACGAGAAGTATTTCAAAATATTATTGGTAATGCTTTAAAATTCACATCGGCTGATGGCAATATTAAGATTTTAGTTGAAAAGAAAGCAGGAACAATTCACGCTTCAATTTCTGATACAGGGCCAGGTATTCATAAAGATTCGATGAAAGACTTATTTAAGAAGTTTAGTAAGATTGAATATTCGTATGCCAAGCATAGTAGTCAGCCAGGTACGGGTCTTGGATTATATATTTCCAAGCAAATAGTTTCTTTACATGGCGGAGACATTCAAGTAGAATCAGAAGTGAATGTAGGCACAACATTTACAGTACTCCTCCCTGCAAAGAAAAAAGGAAAGGAGGTAGAAAAATCATGACAAAACGTATTTTAATTATCGAAGATGAAGTAGATTTGCGCAATCTTTATGTGCAAATATTACAAAAAGAAAATTTTGCAGTTGATTCTGCAATTGATGGAGAAGAAGGTTATTCTAAACTTTCAAAAAAAGAATATGATTTAGTGCTCTTAGATATTATCCTTCCTAAAATTGATGGTTTACAAATGCTTGATAAATTAAAACTAGATGGAAAACACATCAATGGGAAAATTGTTTTGCTTACTAATTTAAGCCAGGATTTGGTTATTTCAAAAGCAGTTGATTACGGCATTAGTGGATATATGGTAAAAAGTGATTTAACTCCAGATCAAATTGTTCAAGAAGTAAAAAGTCATTTAGAAGGTAACAAAGGTAAGACAGCGATTTAATTGTTAGAAAATCAATATTGTACAATAAACTATATGCAAGTTAATTACAAAGCAGGTCAATCATTACTCGTTATCGTTCTGCTTATTGCAGTGGTATTTACGATAATAGCAAGTGCATCCTACAGGCTTACAACAGAAACACAATCTGCAAAAATTCAAGAAGAAACAATTCGAGTACTTGCAGCAGCAGATTCTGGTATTGAAGAAGGATTGCAACAATTAAGTTCTTTAACTGTCGGTTCACCCTATACGTTTACATCTTTAGGAATTGGTTTGTCTGGTATTAATGCAGCAGAGAGTACGGTAACTGTATCTTCAAATAGTGGACAGTATTTTGTTTCACCTTTAGTGCGAAAAGATGAGCAGTATACATTTTATTTATCTGCTTATCCATTTGGTGCAACTTATTATACTGGAGCTAATTTATATCTTTATTTTGGTAGTGCATCTGCAGGGTGTGGCGCAGGTAGAACTGTACCAGCATTAGAGTTAACAACAATTACAAGTGCTAATGTAGTAAATCGTACTGTTTTAGAACCATGTGCTGCCACACCTCGCATTGAAGGTAGTACAACTTCTGTTGCAGCTTTGGCAACGCCTGCAACACTACCTGGATATACGGAATCATTTAGATATCAACACTTGTTTACCCCACCAGCAAATACAAGATTGCTAATAATTCGTTCACTATATGCAGATACCTATCTTGGATTTAATACAAATAATGCTGGTGTTAGTTTTCCAATACAAGGAAGGACGATTACATCTGAAGCTGTCTCAACAACTGGTGTTTCTAAAATCGTAACATTATTCCGTTCAAATCCACAGCTACCAGCTGACTTTTTTGTTACATCTTTTTAAAGAGTAAACTTTTCGAAAAATACTTGTTCAGTTGGGATTTTTTGCGTATTTAAATATTCTCTCATAGCCTCAACTACATGTTTACTACCACAGATATAATAATTAAATTTATTTTTGTCTTGGTTTGATGAAGTAATCATTTCTTCAAAACCATTATTAATACGACCATTTGCACAATACATAACATCTTCTTCTGAAAAAAGGGTAGCTAATTCATTCTCTCGAGAAAGACAGATTTTAAAATGAAAGTTAGGATATTGTTTAGCAATCTGTTTTAATTCATTAAAGTAATACATATCACCTTTTAATTTCAATCCCCAGAAGAGATAGATATTTTGACTATATTTGCCATTTTCAAATAGATCAGCAATCATACTGACAATTGGTGCAATACCTGTACCAGTGGCAAAAAATATTGGTTCTCGTTCATTCTGTCTATAAATGAATACACCCGCTGGTCCTTGAAAAGTTAATGATTGTCCAACTTCCATTTTTTCTAAATATTTACTTGCTATGCCATTTTCTACATATTCTATAATAAATTCCAGTGCATCTTTTTGAGAAGGATGAGAAGCAATAGAATATTGTCTGCGTGCAGCATGACCTTCTCCCTGTGGAATATGAAAGATCATATACTGGCCAGCAACAAAATTCCATTCCGGTTGTGGAGGGGGACTGAATTTAAAATAATAAACATGCTCGGTGAGTTGTTTTTTTTCAAGTAACGTGGCTTGATATGTGATAAACATAAAATAATTAAAAAATTAATATACAGTTATAAGCGAGCTCGTTGTGTAATTTCTGCTTCAACCAGCTCTTGAGGTCTACCAAATTTTAGTTTAGAAAGTTGGATAATCGCTTGAGCAATTTTTTCATTTCTTTCTGCTTTTAATTTAGAAATATCTTTAGTCATGTCCACAGAAAATGGTTCAACTGGTTCATTATTTACAATAGTTTTCATATATGCATGGAAACGTTCAATATTTATTAAATCGGATTCACTAAATCTTGGCTGAAACTCGCGCTGCATATATGCAGCATCCGTAACGCCTAAACGGAATGCAATTTGCGTACCCACATTACCGAAAATAGCATTTTTAACCTCTTCGTCCATCTGTCCAATAAATTGGTTTGCAACAGTTAATGAAAGATGATATTTTCTAGCCTCAGACAAAATAACAGCAAAATCAGGTGTTGCAAAGTTTTGGAATTCATCAACATAAAGGAAAAAATCACGTCTATTTTCTTCTGGAGTATCCACACGACTCATAGCGGCTGCAAGAATTTTAGGAATAATGAGTAGTCCCAAAAATGTTGAGTTTTCTTCTCCAAGTTTTCCTTTTGAAAGATTGATTAAAAGAATTTTTCCGTTATCCATTACATCTCTAAAATCAAATGAAGATTTTGATTGACCAATAATATTACGCATCATTTTATTTGTAACAAAGCGTCCAAATTTTGAAACGATATAATCAAGAACTTCAGATTTATGAAAGTCAGAAGTTTGGGCGATCTGATCTGTCCAGTAGCGACGAACAATTGGGTCTTGAACTTTGGGCAGAAGTTCTTGCACATATTTTTGATCCGTCATTACCCGTACAATTTCAATAAATGTTGTTCCCGGTTCAGACATAATAGTAAGCATTGCATTTCTTACGGCATGTTCAAAGCGTGGTCCAATAATACCTGTACGTTGAGGATCGTATAGTTTATACATCAAATTAATGATGGCACTGGTTATAAAATGTTTTTGTTCTTCTGTTTGTACTTCAAGCAGATTCAATCCCATTGGACGACTTGTCTCTGCAGGATCGAATAAAATAACATCTTCTGCCCGTTCTGGCGGAATATATCGAAGTGTGTCTTCTATTAAATCACCGTGAGGATCAATAACACATACGCCACGACCTGCTTCAATATCTTGCTTAATCATTTCTTTTAATAATTCAGATTTACCTACACCTGTTTTTCCAATAATATACATGTGTCTCATACGATCTCGTACTTCAATATGAATTGGTCGTTTAACCCCTCTGTAGTATCCATGGCCAATAAATGTGCCACCTTCTGTTGGAACTTCTGCAGAAACTGGAGCAGATTTAGCTTTTAACCAAGCAATATGGGGCGTCTCAACAGTTTTATTTGGGAAATGAAAGAAAGATGCTAATTCTTCTGAAGAAAAATAAGATGTTAATTGTGTTTTTGGTAATTGGTATATTGGGAAAAATTTGTAAATAAAATTCATCATAAATCCACCTTTAAACCAAATTTTTGGATCTGTGAAGCTATTTAAATCAGAATCAAATTGTCCAAACGCATTTTTAATATTACGTAAATGTGCATCAGCTGTATCTTGATTTTTTGCTGACACAACAATGCGAATCATGGTCTCAAACCAAGGTTTCGAAAGTTTATCATTAATTTTTTCTAGAGTTCTTTGATCAGTTTCAAATGTAGCTTTATCTGGAGTAGCTTCATTCTTTTTTGTAGTTTTAATATATGTTTTACCAGCATCTTTTAATGGTGTATCACCGTTTTTAATAAGTAATTGAATAATTGCTCCTTCATCATCATCCATTTTAGATAAAGCAGAAGTAATTGATGCAAGTGAATCATTTGGTATTTCTCGATATGATTTCATTGGGTAATAAGCATCTTTACTCTGTCTGATAGCCGTATAAGCCACATTTCCATTTGTATTAAAAATATTTGGTTCATCTACTTTACGAATATCTGCATTTGCATAATATCCATAAATTGTTTTTTCAACTAGATCGACAATTTTAGTAGGAGCTGAAACATAAAAACGAATATCAGCCTTTTTTGCAACAATTTCAAAACACAATGAATCATCTATTTCTAAAAAATCCCAAAAACCACCTTTTTTTAAAGCTGCAAATGAAGAAAACATTTGTTCAGCAACATCAATTTTGATTTCATTTTCTTTTGGAAGTAAAATTTCAAGGGTTGTCATTTCATAAGCAGAACTTTCACGTTTTTTTAATCGGATAAGAACTACAAATATATAACCAACTCCAAATGAGATAAGAATAGCTACAAGTAGACCCACAAAAATGAGAGCATAAAAATTAAATGTGTCAATAATGGAGTTAATAGTATTCGGATCCATAGCTATTATTATAGCAGTGTTAAAAGCAGATAACGTATATAAGTATATGATTATTTAAGTGCTGCTTTTACTTTATCCAAAAATTCTGGTGGCGTCATATTACTTTTTATCCAGTAATCTGAAGCTTGTTTAAGAGCTTTTTTATCATCATCACTACTATCCAGATTTGTCATAAAAATAAGTGGTGATTTTTTTAGAAGTTTTTCATCACTAGCTTTTTTAAAAATTTCAAAACCTGTCATTCCAGGAAGCATTACATCTAGTAATATTAAATCCCAGGTGTTCTCTTTAATTTGTGTATAACCATCATTGCCATTTGCTACAGATGTGACTGCATATTGTTCTTTTTTTAATAAATCTGTATACAATTGATTTAAAAAAGCATCATCTTCAATAAGTAAAATTTTTTTCATGCAATAATTGTACCAAAAAAAACCACCCGGTTGTAAGCTCCCGGGTGGTTGATTTTGTTAAGTAATTATCTTGTTACTGAAATTGTTCCGTTGTTTGCACTTGGTGCAGTGACTGTAACTCTTCCATTCAAGACACTAATTTCATATCCTGTTGCATATGTACCAGCTGTACATTCTGTTTCATCAATACCATTGCCGCCTGTTGTTGGATCTTGTGGGATTGCTGCAATGTATGTTGGGACTAATGCTGCACAGATGTCTACCTGTCCAACGCCATCACCGATTTGTGCTGCTGTGCCGGTAACTCCGACTGGGACATCTCCATTGTTATCTACCACATATTGACTTACTGCGTTCAGAATTTGTGTTGCATCACTTCTTCTTTGTGTATCTTCTGCATCTTCAATATTTTGTGCAGGATTTACAGCAATAAGAGTAATAGCTAAAAGAACAGCTAAAATACCTATTACGACCAGTAACTCGATAAGTGTAAAACCTTTTCTATTTATCATATGAAACTTAAGTAAATTATTAATATATAAATTCAGAATAGATAAAATTTGTGACAATGTCAAGATATAAAGATGTGCTTAGGACATATTAATATTACCTATTTAATATGTATTTTTATGGAGTAGTTGTTGGATTGGTCGTTACTGTTGAACTAGCAGTTGTTATGAGTACATCAACTTCTATTTCTTCATTGACTTGAGTTGTAACTTCTCCGGCGATTTTTGCAACAATATTGGCTATTTCTTCACGTTGCACTATTGGTATTTTAGATTTGAATACAATAAGTGTTCTGGTAGTTTGTAATGTTGGGGCATTACCAGTAGTTATTTTTTCATAATCTACTGATTCGAGTTGTTCCCGAATTGTATCTGCTTGACCTGCAATACCAGATCCATTGAGAATTTCTATTGTGATAGTTTCTTTGGGAATAAGTGTTGCTTCATTACTTGCTATATTTGTAGGCGTTAGGGTAAGTGTTGGACTTACACGTGCAGAAACGAGACCTGGTGAAGGGCTAATTGATATCTTGTCTTTTTTGGGCTTTCTCTGTCCAATTATTAGCCAAACTAATATACCAATCAATATAATAAAAACAGGAATTAAATAAAATAGTTTGTTTACTTTTTTTTCTTTTCCGTAAGTTTCTTCAAAAGCATCGGTTGAAGGTATCTCTACGTCTTTTAAAAGGAACATATTTTGTTTGAATAATGAAGCTTTATTAAGCATTTGTTGCGCAGCAGCAGCATTAAATGTTATATCACCATCGGGGTATAATGCTGCAACGGAAGCTATAATTTCAACAATAAAATGATTTTTATTAAAAATATCGCGAATGATATAAGCTAGATCTTTATTTGCAGCAATAACTTTAGTTCCTTTTTTATCAACAAATGTTTTTGAAAGTGTTTGTTCAAATGGAACATTTTCTAAAAAATGTTTTTTTTGAATTTCAACCTGATCGGGAGGGGTTTTAATATCGATATTCTTTTCGAAAGAACTTTGATGTGCAATGATAAGCATTGCATCAGAAGGCTCAATTTTATTATTTTTTATAAATTCATTTAATTCTTTTTCAAACTCTTCTGCATTAATAATTTCGATATCACGGACAGTAGTTGGTTTAAATGGCAGTGTTAATGGCGCATGTACATTGCCACCGTAAAAATATAAATTATTTCTATCTATATAAATAATACTTTTCATAATTATATTTCATTCCAAGATGTGACATTCATAATTCCATTTGTATATGTAACAATTACTTCTATTGTTTTTGTATGAGAATCAAGAGTCCCATTGACGGTTACAGTTTTAGGATTTGTACCTGAAACTGTAATTACAGCGGAACCATCTCCAACTTGGAGTGTTTCTCCAGTATAACTTGGATTTCGTAGTAAACGCAAGAGTGCATTTTCTACTCCACTTTCTGCAACTTGACTAGCTGTCACTGTGCCCTCAACACGGTTTGTTCCTTGAGCGACATTTAGCATAATTCCCACTGCTGCAGTTGCAACTGTTAATGCAACGACACTAAATACTAATAATGTAACTAATGTCTGTCCCTTCTGATAGAAATGTGATTTAGTGTATTTCATAGTTATCGTAAGCCAATCATTGTTTCAATTTGTTTTGTTTCTTGCCCTGCTGCTGTTTCATTTCTACTATCTATTGTAAATTGTAATCGTATTGCGTGCTTACCGCCAATATTTCCAAATCGTTGGAAGGAAATATTTGATAATTGAGTTAGATTACTATTTAGACTGTCAGTATTGGCATTTATGGTAAGTTCAAGATTGCCATTATCGACAGCATAATTATATGTTTCACCATCAATTATTAAAGATAATGTAGCAGTTTGAGATCCAACAGAAGCAGGCATTGATATACTATCAGCTCGTTGGATATCGTACATAATACGCGTAGTGATAAATTTACTATCATTTTCAACAGCAGAAGTAGTCTCGACCTCTGTTTGAGTATCAACGATTACAGAAAATAAATTAGTAAGTACTCCTAAAATAATAGAAAATAATCCAAAAAAGAGGATAAGTTCAATCAATGTAAATGCTTTTTTATGTTGGTTTTTTGTCATGGTGAATAATTAATTATTACTTGTTCTAATATTGGAGTCTGGTTGTAATCTGCTGTATCAAAGAAAGCTCGATACTTTAAACATCTTCCAGGATTTTCATATCCGCTTCCATTATCATCAAGTGCTATCATATCGTTTGAAGTGTAATAAGTATTAGTTGTACCATCAGGTCCACTAAAAACATAATTTGCATTTGTGCAACTATTGCTTACAGGGTCAGCAATGGCAATTTGAAAGCGAAGAGTAGTATCCGCTGTTGGAATAGTAGTATCAGGTTCAAAATAATTAAATAAACGACTATAACTAAAATCAGAATCAGCTGAAGGAGATTCATAGGTTCCCGATTCAACATAGTATCCATCAGGTCCACCTTGAACAACTTTTAATTCATTTGCTGTATCGCCAGTAATTAGATATGCATAAGCATCACCATCAGTTTCTTTTACGGCGGCAATACCGTAAATACCTTGATCAAACTGCATGGCTCCACATTTTGAAGGTGTCGCTTCATTTGAAAGATTTAATACTTGATATTCTTCAGAATTAGGTCCTCCAACAGCATCAGTCCCAACCAAAATTGCTCGATCCTCTTGAATGCCAACAACTACCGATTGTTCAGGATTCATGCCTCCTGCTTCATATCCACCACCATTTGTACAAGGTGGATTAGTAGCAAAACCTCCTATAAGTGAAGGGCTAGTTTTGGTTGACGTATTAATAACAAAAAATTCTTTAAAGTTGTTATCGTTTACTGACGATAAAAAGGCGCGGTCACCATCGGGGTTAACATAAATTGCTTGGCCAGATTCTAATGTACTACAGTTATTTGGTTCAATATTTAATCCGCCAATAACACGCCATTGAGAAGTAATTGTATGATTGGTTACATTTACAATTTTCATTTCTTCAACTGTCCCTCCTTCGACTGCAACAAATGCATATAAGCTGCTACCAACTTGTCTTACGAAAATTTCATTTGCACGGTCACCCGAATCTGCAATCTGAATTCTATTTCCAATCTTTGCTCGTGAACCAGTTTTGCTTGATAAATTAAACACATATAAATAATTGCCAGCTGTTACATAGCCACGATCGTTATATACATATATTGCATTTGCGTCTACAGAATCACTTCCTCCAGAATTTGTAGTTGTATTAAAATAGCCAGCCTCCTGATAAATTTTATTAGGCTCATCTGAGTATGCATTTAAATTAACAATCACTACTTCTTTTGTATTATTTGTTGTAGCAATATATCCCCAATTTGCTTCACCAAATACTGCATTTGTTTGATATCCTTTTAATTTTCCATGTAATGAAAATGAAGGTGGATCCGTATTTGCCACTAGTACATGTGCGAACGAATCTTGACTCGCTTGTGCTGTTTCACCTGTTGCGACATATACATGTCCTTCTATTGCTGTGACAGCAATAGGTTTTCCAGGTAAGTCAATGGTAACTGGTGCCAGATGTGGGTCACACCATTGCCCTTTGGTATTTTGAGAAAGTTGAATTTCTCCACCACTTGTATTAGTTGTGACAACACTAGAAAGAGTTCCAGTATTAAATTCTGCTTGAGTGGTTTGCAGATACGCACCATTTTCCAGATAACGAGTTAAATACATAGTAGAAGAAATTGTTGAAGGCAAAGGATCAGTCCAAGAAACTGTAGTGACGATACGTTTTGTTGAAGGATCATAAGTGCCACCAGATTGAACTATCTGATTATTTAATCTGTTCACATCAAATATTTCAACACTAGTTATGATCCCATTAGAAACTTCTGTTCCTGCAGACAGATTCCATGTAGAGCCTGTAAGAACAGGATGATAAGTTCCAGGTGTGGAAACATAAGACCATCCGCTTTCACGAATAATTCGTAATGCTTCTTGAGTTTCTTTTAAAGTAGTAGTAGCTTCTAATCGTTTTGACTGTTGAATTTTTCCATCACGGGAAGCCATGATCACCATAAAAAGTGGTGGAATCAAAATAGCAAGAAGCATAATGACTATAAGTATTTCAATAAGTGATTGTCCTTTTTTCATATTATTGGATATCAGTAATCACGCCATATTTATTTAACGTTATAACTGCATTTGTACCAGTGATACTATTGTTAATAGTGATTGTATCGGAACCATCTGTAAAATCGATAATTTCTCCACTGTTTTTTTCGAATACTATTTGAGAATTGGCAAATTCAACATTACTAAATGTAAGATTAGGGTTTAACTCAATAGTAAAATTTTCATCATCAGATGCAGAATAAGTTGCTCCTCTAAATAATGTATAACTAGTATTACCGAAATAAATACCAAACGTTTCGAATGTTGAAGAATTATTATTATCACCTGTCATTGATTTTAATTGTTGTAGTTTTATATCAGAAAGTAATAACTCTTCAGATGTATTTTGATATGTGTTCTGTTGAAGGGTATTTAAGTTAACTATACTTATGGCAAACAAAATAGAGATGATTGCCATGACAAGTAGAATTTCAATGAGAGTAAAACCTTTTTGCATACTAAATAATTAGAATCCATAACAATTATCTTCTATTAATCTGTCCAATCATGCCATAGATTGGAGCTATAATAGACATCATCATTCCTCCAACAACGACACCGATAAAAATAAGCATTACAGGTTCTAGTAAAGATGTAAGTGTTGCAAGAGTTCTTGTTACTTGATAATCCATATATTCACCAATATCTGCTAAAGATTTATCAAGTGATCCGGTTTTTTCTCCTGCTTCTATAATTTTTATTAAAATTACAGGAATAATACCTTTACCGTTTCTTAATCCTTCTGAAACTCTTTTACCAGACATAACTACAGTGTGTGTGTGTTTAATGAGTGCAGAAACATCCCGTCTCCAGACTATTTCTTGGCAGAGTTCTAACGCTTGAGTGATTGTTAATCCAGAGCGGAGCAGTAACGACATGCTTTGCGCAAATCTAGTGATATCCATTTCTTTTATTAAGTTAGAAACGAGTGGCATAGAAAATAATATATTCGTCAAAATAGACTTTTTCTTTTTATAAACAAGAATAAGTAATATAATGCCAACCCCTAAAGCTATTAAAATACCCACATAATTATTGAGAATAAAATCGGAAACTGTAATCATAATTTTTGTAGGTAAAGGAAGTTCAACTTTCATTCTGGTAAATACTGAAGCCATACGTGGAATAACAAAAATAAGGATACCTAACATAACTGCCAAAAAAACTACAAAGATCATCATAGGATAAATCATAGCTGCTCTTACTTTATCTAAAAATTCCATCTCTTTTTGAATATGACCTTTAATATCAACAAGAGTTACGTCTAGAGTCCCTGCTTCTTCTGCAGCTTTAATAATATTTACGGTTACTTTATCAAACACTTGAGGAAACCTTGAGAAACAGACATATACATGTTTACCTTGAACAAGATCTTCACGAAGGGCTTGTAATACTTTTTTTTGATTACCCTTTGCATCTTCTAATAATGAGTCAACAGATTCTAAAATAGAGATTCCTGCAGCAAGCATGGTAGAAAAATTACCAAGTAAACCAATTTTATCTTTGTAGGAGAGTGTTACATTCTCGGTTTTCATAGAGATTCAACTTTTGTAACGCGTAGCACTTCCTGAATAGTTGTAGATCCTTGTGCTACTTTCATTAATCCGTCTTCTAACATTGATGTCATGCCTTCTTCTCGAGCTTTCTTAATGATTACATCAGAGTCTGATTTAAGCATAATAAGTTCTCGAATATTTTTAGTAACCTCTAAAACTTCAAAAATACCTAAACGTCCAAAATAACCAGTATTGTGACAAATTTTACAACCAGCACCCACATACACTCGAGCTTTTGTTTTACTAGTAAAGAATCTTTTAATAGTCTCTTCAGGAAGATTTTGAGACAATTCTGTCATATTAACATCTACAGCAGTTTTACACATTTCACAGATTTTACGAATAAGACGTTGAGCAATAATAACATTTACTGTAGAAGCAACAAGAAATGGCTCAATTTTCATATCAACTAAACGTGGTAGAGCTGTAGCCGCATCATTAGTATGGAGTGTGGATACAACTAAATGTCCTGTCAATGCAGCGTTAACTGCTATCCCTGCTGTTTCTCCGTCTCGGATTTCTCCAACAAAAATAATATTTGGATCTTGTCGAAGAATAGATCGTAGTCCGCTAGCAAAGGTTAAATTTGTCTTTGGATTAACTTGAATTTGATTGACACCCTTAATACGATATTCGACAGGATCTTCAATAGTTGTAATATTTTTTGCTCGCGTATTTAATACTTTCAGAATGGCATAAATAGAAGTAGATTTACCAGAACCAGTTGGTCCGGTAGATAAAATCATACCGTAAGATTTTGTGTATGCTTTACTAACTTTTTCTAAATCTTTATCACTCATGCCTAAATCTGTAAGAGTAATTGATCGATTATGTGCAGAAAGTAAACGCATGACACATTTTTCTCCTTCAACAATTGGAATAATAGATACACGTAAATCTAAATAACTATCTTCAATTTCAAAGCGAACCTTTCCATCTTGTGGAGCTAAATGTTCATCCGTACGAAGTCTAGATAATACTTTCAAGCGAGTCATAATACGATCATGCAGATTTTTAGGATAGTAAAGAACATCATGAAGAATACCATCGATTCTATAACGGACTAATGCATTTTCTTCTTGAGGTTCTATATGAATATCAGATACTTTATCAAAAAAAGCAGTTTCAATTATTAAATCTACAATTCGAGAAACTGGAGCCTCTTTTAAGTATTTATCATTTTTTGAAGGTCCGACCATTTCATCAAAAGCTTTTTGTAGTTCTTTCTTAAAAATATAAAACGTATTGTTAATATCTCGTTCTGTAGCCAAATGAGGAATTACCTTTTGTTGTGTTTTTTGGGAAATAAATTGAAGAATATCTGTATTTTTAGGATCAGAAAGAGCTACTTTAATTCCTGTATCATCACGGCCAAACGCAATAACTTTTTGTTTGCGTGCAATTTTTTCAGGAATAATATGAAAAACTTCTTGAGGAATTGAAATTTTGGATAATGTAACAAATGGAATTTTTAAATAGTTGGCAATTGTAATACCAAGTTGTTCATCAGAAATAATATTTTTTTGAAGAAGTGCTTCTGTAAAGCCAACACTTGCGTTTTTCATAAACTCTTGAAC
Source organism: uncultured Gammaproteobacteria bacterium (assembly GCA_964610165.1). Lineage (GTDB taxonomy): Bacteria > Patescibacteriota > Microgenomatia > UBA1406 > GWC2-37-13 > MFZZ01. Next base: position 47,623 of record CAZSUZ010000004.1, on the reverse strand, counting down.
CTCAATAGATTTAGGTTCATCAAGGATATTCATTTTGATGAGTAAATCTTGGAGTTCTTTATCTGGAATTACCATAGTTTTATTATGAAGCAATTTCTTTTATTTTGGTGACCAAAGCATTAAAATCAAAAAAACTTTTATTAATATAACCTTTTGCACCAAGATCCATCGCTCTTTGCACATCTTTTTCTTGACCCAATGTTGAAAAAACAAGAATAGAAAGTTTTTTTATTGAACCATCCTGCGCTAAAGCTTCTAATACTTCAAAGCCATCTTTAACAGGCATGATGATATCTAACAAAATAACATCGGGGTGAAATGATTTGATTTTTTCTAAACCTTCATTTCCATTAATGGCTACATCAACTTCAAAACCTTGAGCTTCAAGTTGTGTTTTATAAAATTTTTGAAAAAATATATCATCCTCTACAATTAAAAGTTTCATAGGTATAAGTTAACTAGTGATATTTGTGTGTTTTTTAAGCATTTCAATATCTGCATCTAAGTCGGGTTCATGTTCACTTGAGTTAATTAAAACAAGCGCTTTTTCAATATGTTCAACAATATGTATAATCATATCGATATATTCAATGGTGATAGTAAGTTCTTTTTGTTTAAAAAGTAAAAAAAGTGCTTCAAGTTGTCTATTAACTGTGCCAATTTGTTGATATCCCATGACAAGACTTTGGCTTTTTAAAGAATGCGCAGTGCGATGTAATACTTCTATCGCTGCTGTATCCGTTATGGTAACTTTTAATTTGTCTAATTGAGTTTTCATCTCAATTATTAGATCTTGCGATGTTTTTAAATAAAGTTCTCTATATTGACTAAGGTCGGCTGTCATGTCTTTAGTATACATAAGTTCGGCTTGTGTATCTAGATCAGTAGCGTATTATAAATCTGCAGATTATAATAATCGCATGACTAAAGAGAATATGTTACATATTATGCTCTCTATCTTATATGGAGGACTGTTTCTAGTACTTGTAATAAATATTCTATTCTCCCAACAATTTACTCCACTTTATGCTGCTTTAATGAAACAAGAAGAAACATCAATTGTTACTTTTTTAAAACAATCTAAAGATATACAAGATTTTGCTATTCTCTATCCAGAGATAAAGGGCATTTATGAAGATAAAAAAAATGAAATTTTTGCAGATGAAATACAACGAAGAAGTTTAATTGCAAAATTAGAAGTATTATTACAACAAAATCCAAATTCACGAGATGTACTTTACTCCTTGTATTTGCTACATGACAAGAATGGAGATACACAGCTTGCTCAACAATATCTTCAGAAAGCCAAAGAAATTGATCCCGGCGTTAAATAATTGACCTATAGTTTTGATTTTGCTTAAGAAATTTGGTATAATTAATTATTGTTTTTATCCTTTTGACAAGCAGAAAGGAAGTAACGTGACAAGGCATTTAGGAGTTTGTAGGTGGAACCTTAGTCATAAACATATGAAGATTCTGGACCGATATACTGGTTCATTAGAACAATATGAATTGACTGACTCAATTTGTATAGATTGTAATGCAATCTATCAAATGCAATCTAAAGCACGTGCAGAGGAAATTAAGCGAGAAAGATTGGAGCAACAAAAGAAAGAACAAGCTTCCACCAAAACTGAGGAAAATAAAGATGAGCAATCTTAATTTTCCTATTTACCGTTCCCTGTTCAGTTTTTGGACAGGGAACACCCTACTTTAATACAGGTATTCATAAATTTTTAGCCCATAGGACCCCCCTGCTGTGTACCACCTAGAATTATGACCAGCCGATCGTTCCTACATAACATATTCGAATTAGTTATGTAATTACATATATTTTCTATCATGTTGAATAAAATATCAAGTAAAGCTTTAAGGAGCCAAATATTTGTTTGATATGAAAGTAGAGAAGAGTAGTGGACCTAAGGGGGGTCGAACCCCTAACCTCCTGACTGCCAGCCAGGCGCTCTAGCCAATTGAGCTATAGGCCCTTCTTGTAGTGATATTTTATCATAGATGTCGTAAATCTTTATATGTATAGCAGTATTGGTAGTCTGTTACAATATTCGTATTTTCGGGGTGTAGTTCAGATGGCTAGAACGTTGGGCTGGGGGTCCAAAGGTCGCGGGTTCAAGTCCCGCCACTCCGACAATATTTATGCTTTTTGTAATTCAGGAATTGATGCAGGAACTGGTAGAATAATGTTAAATCGTGCTCCAGTAATAGTATCTTCACCAAAGGGATCTTTCCCTTTAATATTATCTATAGCAACCATACCATTATTCTGATTTACAATTACGTCCCATACCATATCCAATCCGAAACCTTTCCCAACAGAATTAGTACCTCGTTCTTTTCTGTTAAAAGCCTTTTGTTTTGTAATCTCTTTATTATTAATAGTGATAGGATTTCTGACATCAACTAGGAGTTTATCGTCATTTATAAATCCGCCTGCATTATCAGAGAATTGAATAAGAACTTGTTGTTTAGAAGGTCGTGAAAAATCTATTATTACTTGTGTTTTTCTATTTGCATGTTTCTCTGCATAAGTCTGTGGGTATCTTAAAATATTTTTAAATACTCTTTTAAGGGCTAAGGGATTTCCATATATTTCGAGGTCATTAATACTATTTATAGTGGAGCTACCAACTATTGTTTTTATTTCTAATGAAGTGTGAGTAGCTTGACACAATGATTTATAAAGGTTAACAATTTCTTCAGCCGTTTCAGTTGGGTTAAATATTTTGTTATGAGAAGATTCAGGATTAAGATTCTGGGCTGTTAATTCAATTAAATCTTCAGGCCATTGAAGAATCTCTTTTCTTCTATAAATTTGTGAATCTGATTCATTTCGAAGTTCTTGATCTTGAGATAACCCTACAGCGATACCACCACTTACGAGATTAATATCATGATCTAAATTTTCAAAAGTTGTAGTAATTGTTTGACTCTGTTGAGGATATTTAAAGAGGAAATATTTTTTTAATCTTTCTCGATCCGCAAAACTTAAAAATTGCTGATTTCCGTTATCATCTGTAACATTATTTTTAATATCATGTAACTTTTTTTCAATGGCAGTTATAGAGTCTTCAAGATTATCTGATGATATTTCTGGCAGGGTAGTGGTATTCTGCCATGTATCCCATCCTGACACAGCTTTTTGTTCAGCATCTTCATTTAAAAAAGATCCATCGTCTGCTATATATTTACGAATATTCTGTTTATATCCTTCATTCATGTTCCGCATAAAAAATGCGAAATCAATAAGAGATTCATTTTTTTCATTCTCAATAGGTTGTGCTCCAGAATCGTTCTGAGTATAGTTAGTATCTTCAATATGTGGGTTAGGGATTTTTGGAAGTTCTATTGAAATTTCAGGACTTGTACCAGGTATGTCAGACATATTTGATAAGTTCAATTAATAATCCATTTAGTACATTATAATAGTATTTGATAAAGTTCACACTAAATATAATTTACATATGAATAAAAATATAACAGAATTAAAAAAATGGGAAGATTATGAGCTCTTTGATTCAGGAGATCGTGAAAAACTAGAACGTTTTGGAAAATATATTTTTATTAGACCAGAACCAAAAGCAATTTGGCGAAAATCTCTTACTACAGAATGGGAACATGCAGATGCAATTTATCAGAGAACAACAGATAAAGAAGGCAGATGGTATTTTAGAAATCCAGTAAATCAAACGAGTGAGTTTAAGTGGAATAATATAACATTTAAAATTAAACCAACATTTTTTAAACATACAGGTATCTTTCCAGAAAGCGCTGTGCATTGGGAATGGATTCAACAACAAATTAAACAAGCAAATAGGCCAGTAAATGTTTTAAATTTATTTGCTTACACAGGAGGTTGCACACTAGCAGCACTTGCGGAAGGAGCTTCTGTTACACATGTTGATGCATTAAAAGAGGCTGTAACATGGGCACATGAAAATGCTCAACTTTCTGCCTTAAATGATAGACCAGTACGATGGATTGTTGATGACGCATTAACTTTTGTAAAAAGAGAAATAAAAAGAGGTAAAAAATATGATGCTATTATTATAGATCCACCTAAGTTTGGAAGATCAGCAGAAGGTAAAGTATGGAAATTTGAAGAAGATATTCAAGAGTTACTTTCATCATGTCAGCAATTGCTTTCGGAACAACCAGTTTTTGTTTTGCTGAATGCTTATACTGTAGAATTTACCTCTGTTTCATTAGCCAATCTTATTACACAAATGATGCAAAAACATAAAGGAATAGTAGATCATGGAGAAATTGTTATACCACAAAAAACTTCAAATATTATGTTGCCAACTTCAATTTTTGCTAGGTGGAATAGTTAAGAAAGTTTTTTTTGCAAAATGATTTCATAGTTAGAAAAACCATTTCTTTGAAATCCTTCAATCCCTTCTGTATGTTTTGACAGAACAGCAGTTTGAATGACATGAATACCTATAGATTTTGCATACCGTTCTGCTGTTTCTAAGAGTTCTTTTATAATCCCTTTATCTTTAAATTCGGGCAAGATCATAGCATCAGTTATAAAAGCTACTTTTCTTGATTTTCTATAATGTTTAATATCATCTTCAATTGTTATTGAGATCATTCCAACAATTTCTTCTTCTATTTCAACAATAAATATTTTTCCTTTTTCTTGTCGAATTATCTCAAGTAGTTTTTCAAGATATTCATGAGCAACTTCAATACCAGAAAGTCGTTCTGAGTCGAGTAATTTTTCAAACTCTTGTATTTCAATCAAACAATCTTTAATTCCTTTGACGTCTTCTTTAGTATATTCACGGATAATATGATTCATGCAAAAAGTATACATTACTTGGCAAAAATCGGCTATATTGACAGTGTTATATAAGCAGATTATAGTAATTCTATGTCTTCTCAAAAGCTTGTATATTTTTTCCTTATATCTGCATCAATTGTTGGCCTAATTGTTTTAACAGTTAGACGTATTTCTCAAGCTTCATGCCAATATGATGATGCTAAAGTTTGTTCATTTGTACAGAAAAACCAGAAACTTAATGAACAAAATATGAAAGGTCAGTACAAAATAAACCAAGAAGGAGAGACATTAACAATCAATTGGGAAAAAGAAGATGAAAAAAGTTCAATCAAAATTCATAAAAGCAATGAGGAAATCTTACATACAATTCTTGCCAGTAGATATGTTTATATAAAGGATTTTGCTGATAACAAATGGTGGCGCGAGCAGAAAAACACTGTTGCGAATGCACTGTTAGAGCTTCCATTCAACCCAGAAAATTATTTTGTGGAACTAACTACCATAATACAAGATAAAGAGAATGTGTATAGTTTTATTGAAGAAACAATTTGCGGTGATGAACAATGTTATAGATATCGAATTACCAATACAAAACAGTTAGAAAATGAGCAGTTTTTTGTATTTTTTTCTACTAAAGATTTTAAATTGAGATCCGTATTTAAGGTTAAAGATGAAGTGAGCGAACAAATGGATATTAATTATGACAAAACTGTAATTCAAGAGCCTGAAGAAATAAAAATAGTATCGTCAGGCAGGAATATTTTTCTAGAGTATACAGAATTAAGAGATAAAGAAGAACCTAAAAATTATGAATATTTACAACAGTTTCAGCAACAAAGATTAGAATCTGAAGAAAATTCTACAATTCCATATGTAGAAGAAATAGCTACAGGTGAATCTACACTTTCTTTTTAACTTGATAGAATATAGAAAATGAAAAAAGCAGTTATTGTCGTGAATGGTAATTTATCTAAAGTTCCCAAGCTAAAAAAATTTCTTCATGAAACTGATCTGTTAATCTGTGCAGATGGGGCAGCGGAGCATGTATATAAACAAGATATTATTCCTCATGTAATTATCGGTGACTTAGATTCAATTCCGAATAATATCAAAAAGTTTTATGAAAGCAAAGATGTTCTCTTTCAAACCTTTTCACAAGAAAAAGATTTTACCGATACCGAATTAGCAATAACATATGCATTAGATCATGGTTCAGAAGAATTACTAATTTGTGGATTACTCGGAGATAGGGTGGATCATATACTATCTAATGTCTTTTACCTGTCTAAAATCGCCCAAAAAGTGCCATGCACAATTATAGAAGGTTGTAGCAATCTTTATTTTAGCTATAACAACATATCCATTGAAGGAAAGATAGGTGATGAAATTTCTCTTATCCCTTTTCAGTACGATTGTAAAGGAATAACAACTGAAGGTTTATACTATCCGCTTAAAAATGAAGTATTGAAGTATGGTAGCACTAGAGGTATTAGTAATTTTTTTATAAATCCCTCTTGTACTATTAGTTTTAAATCTGGAAATTTGCTTATAATTCATAATAAAAAAACAGTGTAAGAATTTGGCATCTAAGGCTTAGAGAAGCTTTAAGTTAAACTTAAGTATTGCCGTGTATGCGATATTTAAAAATAAACCAATTTCTTAATTTAGCCTTTTGTGTAGGTGTAAACACTGTCTTGCTAAAAAGAATAAACACTCAATTTTTTAAAAATTGATAAAATGGTTTCGTAATTTGTAAAAAGGTTTGTAAAAGTTGAGTAATAGAAAAGTTTTAAATTTGTCAAAATATGCGAATATAAATAGTTTTTGATAAAAGATCAATAAGCATTTATTGTACAACTTATTAGTGTTGAGTCAAAAACAATCTTATAGGTTAGTAGATGAATGAATCAATAGCATTTTTAAGAAGATTTTATATAATAATTCCATGTCAATTAAATCTGATCGTTGGATAAAAAAACAAGTAGTGGAGAATAAGATGATCGAACCCTTTGAAGAAGGACTAATTAGAGCAGGGAAGGTATCTTATGGTTTATCTTCATTTGGCTATGATTTGAGGGTCGCAGATGAATTTAAAATTTTTACTAATGTACATTCTGCAGTAGTTGATCCAAAAAAATTTGATGAAAAGTCTTTTGTAGATGTAAAGGATCAAGGATATATTCTTATTCCACCTAACTCATTTGCACTCACCAGAAGTGTTGAATATTTAAAAATACCAAAGAATGTTTTGGGCCTTTGTATAGGTAAATCTACATATGCTCGTTGTGGCATAATTGTAAATGTAACTCCGTTACAGCCTGAATGGGAAGGGTATTTGATTATAGAAATATCTAATACAACACCATTACCAGCTAAGATATATGCTAATGAAGGCATAGCTGAAATTCTTTTTTTTGAATCTGATGAATTACCTGAAAAATCCTATAAAGAGCTTTCTGGTAAGTATTCTAATCAAAGGAGCATAGTACTTCCTAAGGTATAATCAATACTTATTTTGATTGTACAATATATACATGAAACATTTAATTTTATTATTACTTATTCTGATGTGGCCAGTATCAATACTTGCTCAAGAGCCCCAAGATAATAATAAATTTGGTATTCATTTAGCTCAACCTCATGATGAAGATCTAGAAAGAGCTGATGAATTAGTTAACTCAAGTGGAGGTGAGTGGGGATATATAACTTTAGTTATTCAAGAAAATGATCGTGATGTTCATAAATGGCAAAGTATCTTTGATAAATTAAGAGAAAAGAAGTTAATTCCTATTATTAGACTCGCAACTCAGGCTGAAAATGCTAATTGGAGACGTCCCAACGAGCAGGACGCTAAAGATTGGGTATCTTTTTTAAACAAACTCAATTGGGTGGTGAAGGATCGTTATATTATTTTGTTCAATGAACCAAATCATGCAACGGAATGGGGAGGTGAAGTTGATCCAATAAGTTTTGCACGGGTAAATGAGACATTTGCAAAGGAATTAAAAAAATCTAATTCTGATTACATCGTGATGTTAGGAGGACTTGATTTATCTGCTCCATCTAATATGCCACAATATCAAGATGCAGCTAATTTTTTTGAAGCTGTTATAGAAGAAATAGGCCATGAAGATTTTAATAAACTATTTGATGGGCTTTCATCACATTCTTATCCTAACCCAGGGTTTGTTGGATCCCCAAGAGATACAGGGAGAAAATCAATTAGAGGATATGAATGGGAACTTCAATATTTGCAATCATTAGGAGTAAAAGAATTACCAGTTTTTATTACTGAAACAGGATGGAATGGGTCAGCATTATCAAGAGAGGAAGTTGCAGAAAATTTTAGAATTGCTTTTAATACTGTGTGGTTGCCTGATCAAAGAGTGAAGGCAGTAACACCATTTATATTAAACTATCAATCTGAGCCTTTCCTTCAATTTTCTTGGGTAAAACCTCAAAATGTAGGAGTATTTCCAGAATTCGAATTAGTAAAAAGTTTACCAAAAGATAATGGTAACCCTTCAATTCACCAGTCGGGAAAATTTATGTTTGATTTACCCACGGAAATTGTAGAAAGCTCCACATATCATTTTCAAATCGAATTAGAAAATACGGGACAAGGTATTTGGACTCAAGGCGAGTATACGTTACAGTTGGAAGGAATTCCACCTACAAGATATTTAATCGCATCAATGGGAAGTATTAAACCTAATGACATACGTATTATAGATGTGTATATAACTACGGATAATAAGCTGGGTTCAACTAAAACACAATTTATTCTTTATAAAGGTCAAGAAGAAGTTCTGCGAAGTAAACCATGGAATTTTACAGTTGTACCGTTACCACCTCTAGAGTTTGAAGTGTCGTTATTCCCTAAATTTGACTTAGATTTAGAAAATTTTGAGCTTCAATTTTTTGATGAATATGAACAACTTGTATTTAAAACAAAAGGTGTTGAAATTAAAAATGGAAAAGGATTAATAGATAAAGTAGAGAACATAGCTTTAGGTAGAACATATAGAGTTGTAATTCTAAAAAAGAATTATTTGCCAAGACAAACATATGTAGTATTTCAAGAAGAGGAAAATAAGATTAAATTTGAAAGAATGTTACCTTTTGATTTTACAGGAGATGGTGCTTTACGTTGGAATGATGTAGTTACAATGTGTACTCAGCCTGATAAACTCAAAATATTTCTACCTTTTTAATGACAGTTTCGGGAATTATTAGGTAAATCGTCGCAATCTTCAACCACTTCTCCGGCAAATTATTTGATGGGGGAGGAGGTATTTAATTTGTCATTTGCATTGTTGTATCAAGTAAATAATCATTATTGGTGTACTCTCATAAAATTCTATTCTGATAAAAAAACGCAAAAATACGTCGTTAAATCTATAAAAATGACGTTTTTTGGTGTTTTTCTATATATTTCAATAATTTAAAAATAATTAAAAAAAATAATTTTTTTTAAGAAATAAAATGGTGAAAAAAAAGTTATAAATTTTTTACTTTTTAACTAGGGGAGTGGTTGATAAATTTTGCGGGAATTAAGCAGAGGAGTAGGTAGTACTCTCCTATTTGCTATGCTCTATCTCCTCTTTTTAGGTATAATAACAGTTCATATGTTTACTTTTTCAATTGAATCAAAATTAAAAAATACGTTAGCAAGAGTTGGTAAGTTTCAAACTAACTACTCTACTCTTCAAACTCCAGAGCTAGCAATCGTTGCAACAGAAGCTGAGTTCAAAGCGATTCCGGCTGAATATTGGAAAGAGTTGCCATGTAAATATGTAATAGTAAACACCTTCCATATAAGTACAAAAAAACCAAGGAATGCAGAAGGAGATGCAACCACATTAGAACGAATTGATATATCTGGTGGGGTCCACGCATATATGAATTTAAAAGATAGAACCATTGCGTCAGATAGTGGTGGTTTTCAAGTATTCTCTTTGGGCTTTGGGAAGGCTCACCAGGTAGGTAAAATTGGTGGAATGTTTCCTGGTAGTAATGTTGAGCATCATGATCAAGGTAATCCAGTAGTAATTGATAATGACGGGGTTACATTTGAATTTGATAATAGAAAAATACATCTCAATCCAGAAAAATCAATGGATATTCAGCATAAAATAGGTGCAGATATTATGTTTGCTTTTGATGAATGTACTTCTCCTCTTAATTCAAAAGAATATACGGCAGAAGCTTTACAACGGACATATGCTTGGCTTGATCGTTGTATAGAAGCTCATAAAGGACATGAAGATAAACAAGCATTATTTGCCATTGTTCAAGGTGGTGCTTATAAAGATCTTAGACAAGAGGCAGCTAAAATTATTGGATCAAAAGATGTCCCAGGTTTTGGTATTGGTGGGAGTTTAGGTAAAACAAAACAAGATATGTATGAAATTATCGAATGGATCATGCCACTTCTTCCTGAAGAAAAGCCGAAACATTTGTTAGGAATAGGTTCAGTTAAAGATATTTTTGAAGGTGTTGAACGAGGTATAGATTTATTTGATTGTGTTATTCCTACACGTGAAGCCAGACATAGACAGCTTTATACAAGCAAAGGTAGATTAGCCTTGCGTAAAATGAAACATCTACAAGAAGTTTTAGATACAGCATGTTCATGTTTTGCCTGTAGGGATGGTATTACCTATGAACAACTATGGAAGTTATTTCTTGAAAAAGATCCAAAAGCTACATTCTATGCTTCCGTTCACAATATATGGTTCTTTTCAGATCTCATGAAACGAATTCGTGAATCAATCGCTAATAACACATTCTATGAATTAAAAAAGGAATGTATTATAAATTATTAAGTTCATTAACTCTCTTCTCTAGCTCAGTTCCTGCCTTTGTTAAGTAACTACCAATACAAAGAAAATCTGGTGTATACTTCTGCTGTTGTATTAATGGAATTGTTTCATTATTTACACCACCATCGATCATAATTGGCATCTTATAGTTAGCAGTCCTCAATTGTTCTATTTTAAAGAGCATTTCTTTAAGAAAAGGTGATCCTTGAAATCCAGGATTGACAGTCATAATCTGAATAGTCGGAATTGAATCTAGATTGTAGAGATGTTCCAGTTTTTCTACACTAGTACTTGGGGAAACATCTAGGCCAATTCGAAATGGATATTCTATGATTAATTGTTCAATTTGAGGTTGAAGTTCTGCGTTTATGAGTACAAGATTAACTTGCATACCCAGTTCGTGAATTTTTTTAATTTTATTTAGTTCTTCTTTAAAATTTTGTACCATTAGATGAAAATCAAACTGCACTTTTTTACTAAATAAGGTGCTATTTTCTGAAAATACTGTAATCATTTCTTCAATTTGTGTTGTTTTATTAGGTACTAAAATGCCATCTGCAATATCAAGTTGTATACGAGAATAATAAGGCTGAAATATACGCATTTGCTCAATAAATTCATTCGGTGAAGTTGTTAGTAGGGTTGGAATTATCTGCATGTTGTTATTGTATCAGATTCTTATACTGGGACTTACTTTGATGGATATAAAATAAAGAAGGGTGAATTATCTTAAACGTTATGTTTTTCTTCATTTACTGCACGTATTTCTTTAAAAGTAACTTTACCTTTTTCATCTATCTGATAGACATATACTTCTCCTGTACCAATCTCTAATTTCGGAATTTCTTCGTCAGAAATATTATCCAATAATTTAACTAAGGCACGAAGACTATTACCATGTGCAGCGATTAAAATATTTTTATTTTTTTTAAGTTCAGGCAGAATATGTTTTTGGTAATATGGAAGTACTCGATTATAAACATCTTTTAAACTTTCACCATTTGGAATTGGATAGTCCCAACTTCGACGCCATTTCATAAATTGTTCTTCGCCATACTGTTCTTTAACTTTCCATTTGTTTTTACCGGCCAAATCGCCATAATTTCTTTCCTTTAACTCTGGAGCAATAATTGTTGGTAAATTATGAATTTTAAGTCTTTTTAATATTTCGTGAAGAGTTTGTTGAGCTCGTTTTAAGTCCGAAGTATAAGCTTTATCAATTTTAATATCTTCAATTTTTTCTGCAGCATTTTGAGCTTCAATTCTTCCTTTATCATTTAAATCAATATCATTCCAGCCTGTCCATAATCCTTTAGCATTCCATTCAGATTGTCCATGTCTAACCAAAATTAGTTGAGCCATATGCGTCAATCGTACCATGATATTTATTTGAGTTCAAGATGTAAATAGTATGTATCTTTATGGTGTTGGAGTTGGTGTGAATGTAGGTGTTGGTGTATGGGTGAGTGTCGGAGTAGCTGTTATTGAAGGTGTTGGTGTTGATGTTGGGCAAGTGTCAGTTCTTGAAACCCATGCAGTTGAATGATCATCGCCTCCATAAGAATCTTCCGCACGTACACGACAGGTAATCTCGGCACCATCTGCAGGTGTTGGTGCGTTATAACATGGTAATCCTAAGAAATGATCTTCTGATGTAGTATTACAAAACCACCAGCGAGGAGTAGGTGTTGTTGTTAACATAGCAAAGTTTCCATTATCTGTACACTGAAAGAAATATTTTGAAAATGCAGCAGCACATGTTGGATTAGTACTATTATTCAATCCCCATATCCAGGAACGACAATTGTTAGATTGTAAATAAGGAATTTCACAATCTTGAATATTGCCAGAATTATATGATGGGCAGGTAGATTCTTTATAAATCCATTCTGTCGCGTTAACTGTTCCTCCAGCTGCAGTTTCTGCACGAACTCGGCAGTATATTTTTTGCCCGGCAGCAGGTGTAGGTGCATTATCGCATGGTAATGTTAAGTCGGATGAAGTTACTGTCTTATTACAATACCAAGTTGCGGAACCAGTTGAAGTAAAACTTGTATTTTTACACTGGACAAAATATTTTGTAAATGTATCAGTGCAGAGATCATCAATATCAGACATTGGTGACCAATTCCAAGAAGAGCAACTATTAGCCTGAAAATAAGTTGGCTTACAGAATTTTTTAAGACCAGTACTTACTACAGTTGAACTAGTTGCATTAGTAGGTGTTGCTGCAGTATTCCCTGTAGGAGTAGGTGTCTTTGTCACAGTAGGTGTTGCGGAGCTTGTTGAGCCATTTGTAAAAATGCATTTTAAATAGTCTTGTGTAGTACAAAGTGATCCTAAATTACTTTGAATTTGAGAACAATCTGTAGATGAACAAACAGACGAAAGTGGATCAACACTTGGGGTTATATCTTCGCTTGGTGATGGTTCAATTGTTGCTGATGGACTAGCTTCTTGAGTTGGTGTTGGAACAATAGATATATCTTCGTTTGGCGAAGGTTCGGGTGTCACAGCATTTGGATCTTCGACTGTAAAGGTCCAAAATATACCATTATTATCGTAAACAGTATCACCTACGCGAATCTGAAAGTAATAAGTACCAGGTTCTAATTCATTAATATTTACGCTATGATTAGTTGAAGTTGCTTCTGAAATAGCAACTTTAGTCATAGAAGCAGCATTAGCACTTGTTCCATATTCTACAATTGCTGAGGTTTCTACACCAGTATTCCATTGTACTTTAACTGTGTTATCTTCAGCGGGTTCAATAATAACATTAGATGGAGCCCCATCATTGGCTCTGGAAGTGATAGCGGATTGTTGGAGTAATATGAATATCCCATAAATGATGCCAAGAATAACCGGAACTGCAAGCACAGATCCTATTATAATCTTTTGTTTTTTAGTAAGATTTTGCTTTAAAACAGTTGCCGTCTTCATATTAAATATTTTTTTTTAAACGTTGATATTTAAGAAATACAAAAAAAGTAAAAACAGCAACTAAGATGCCAAATATTGCAGTATATGTATTTAACTTACCATAAGTATCTGCATAGGCGCCTAACACAGTACCTTCTGCAATAGAAATAGAGCTTATGTGAGCAATAGTTGAGGGGCAGCTAATAATATTTTGAAATGAATCTGAACCTTTAATAATTTGTGAGGTATTTTTAATTACTGGATTACAGTCGAAACTAAGTTGTGTTGTTCCTGCTTTTAATGTCTTAAATGAAACAGTCGCGACTGTTCCTTGTGCTTTTACAAATTCGTTCTTATTTTCTTGGACACCGTATATATAAAGTTTTCCAGGAGAGATAATTTTTGTATCAATAGTTTGGAAAATAGTTCCATTTTTAGTTGAATTTGGGATTGGTTCAAGCAATGATTTATCATAATTAATCATTATATCTGTTGATGCTACAGCCTCATTTCCAGTAAACATATTAATATTGACTTGTATTTCTTGACCATTCTTAATTTTTATATCACTAGGATCAAATGAAAGAGTTGCTGGCACAGCATAAACTTGAGATGTTGTAAGGAATAAAAATACAAAGAAGGATAATAGATATTTCATAAACAATTTATTTTACCTTTATTTTTGTGTAGCTTTCAAGTGATAATAGAAAAATTACACTGCAGATTCAATTTCTATCAATCTATTATATTTAGCTAAACGTTCACTACGCGACATAGAGCCTGTTTTAATCATATCTGCACCACTTCCGTATGCAAAGTCTGCTATAAAGGTATCTTCTGTTTCTCCAGAACGATGGGAAATAATAAATTTCCAACCTGCCTCAATAGCCATCTTAATTGCATCAACTGTTTCTGTAACAGAGCCAATTTGATTTAATTTTACAAGAACAGCGTTTGCAGCTTTTTCATCGATAGCTTTTTTAATTCGTTGTGGATTGGTAACAAGTAAATCATCACCAACAACCATAAACTTAAATTGTTCAGCCATTTTGGTAAATGTTGTAAATGTGTTCCAATCATCTTCAGCAAATGGATCTTCAAACGATTGAATATTATATTTTTGGCCAATTTCAGAATAGAATTTGATCATTTCTTCTGAAGTTTTTGATTCATTGGTTTTTTTAAGAATATATTTACCCTCTTCATAAAACTCCGTTGATGCAACATCAACTGCAAACATATAGTCTTTATTTCTATCATATCCAAGCTGTTTTGCAGATTCTTCTATGAGTTGAAATACTTCTTCATTTGATGATAGTGCTGGTGAATATCCACCTTCATCACCAACTAAAGCTGAAAGATTTTTTTTCTTTAAATTTTTCCCGATCTGCTGAAATATTTCTGCAGCAATCCTAACAGACTCTGAGGGTTTATTAGTTGCGGGAATTATCATAAATTCTTGGATATCAAAATTCCATCCTGCATGCTTTCCACCATTTACTACATTTACCATTAATTGTGGGAAAGAAGGCTTTCTATCAGCAAAATAATATGTGTTGATATACTTCCAGAGAGGCAACTTTTTCTCATGTGCAGCAGCACGATGTACTGCTAAAGATACAGAAAGAATTGCATTTGCGCCTAAATTAGATTTGTGTTCAGTTCCATCAAGAGTAAGCATTTTTTCATCAATTGTTCTTGGATTACTAACGTCCATTCCAACAATTTCTTTTGCAATTGTGGTATTTACATTCTGAACTGCTTTTAAAACGCCTTGACCTAAATGTTTAGTTGTATCTCCATCCCGAAGTTCTAAAGCTTCATGAGAACCAGTAGAAGCGCCAGAAGGAACCGATGCTGAATGAACAGAATGATCATCGAGAGTAACAAAGGTTCGTACAGTTGGTTTTCCGCGAGAATCTAAGATTTCAATCGCTTTGAGTGAAGTAATTTTCATAAAGATACTATACCCCTTGTTTGTATTTGAATCAATACATATTAGATAAGTCTTATTAAAAGATATGTAATTACATCATTTATGCTATTCTTTATATATGTCAAAATCCCTATTTGCATGTATAACCTTTTCATATATGGAAGGTATTGGGCCTGCAATATTTAGCAATCTACTAACACATTTTAAATCTGCAGAGTGCGCTTATACTGCAGATTCAACTACACTTATTCAATTACTTGGAAAATCTTTAGCCGAAAAATTTATTTCATTTAGAAATTCATTTGATATGCAAAAAGAAATTCAAATGATTAAAGATAACAATATAACTGTGTTAACTCGCGAAGATGTTTTATTTCCTAAAGCACTTCTTGAAATTCCTGATCCACCAATATGTCTGTATATTAAAGGTGATATCTCAAATTATAATTTTGAGTCTGATTTGTATATAGCTATTGTTGGAACAAGAAAGCCAACTATTTATGGGGAGCAAGTTACAAGAAAATTTGCTTACGAGTTGGCTCAACAAGGCCTAGTGATTGTTTCTGGTTTAGCTTTAGGAGTGGATGCAGTTGCGCATACGGCTGCATTGGATGCTGAAGGAAGAACGATAGCCTTTCTTGGATGCGGAGTAAATATGATGTATCCTGCTGCTAATAGATCTTTGTTTAAAAGAATAATTGACAATAATGGATTAATTATTTCAGAATTTCCACCAAATATGCAGGCTCAACCTGGATTATTTGTACAAAGAAATCGATTAATTTCTGGTCTTTCTAAAGGTATACTAGTCGCTGAAGGATTAAAAGATTCAGGTTCACTGATAACCGCTCGATATGCAGCACAACAAGGAAAAGATGTTTTTGCACCACCAGCACCTATTACTTCAGACCTATCTGAAGCTCCGAATTTATTGTTAAAAGAAGGCGCAAAACTTGTTACAAAATCAGATGACATTTTGGAAGAGTATTCATTAACATCAAAAAAAGTAAATGAGAATATAAATATTGATTCTTTAACAAAAGAAGAACAATTGATTTATAAATTATTATTAAAGGAACCTTATGATACTGATGATATTGCCAGAACTATTAATATTCCAATATTTAAAATCCTGACTATATTGTCAGGATTAGAAATTCAAGGAATTATTGTTAAAAAAGGAAGTTTATATACAATAAATTAATATTTTTTGTCTTCATCTAGCATTTGAAGGCGTTTAACATATTTATGCTGGGTATTTGGTTCTGTAGCAATAAATATATCTACAAATTCTTGAGCTTGTTCTTCTGTGATATGATCAGAAGCTAGAGCAAGTACATTTATATGGTCATGTGATCGGGCACTTTTTATTTGCTCTGGATTAAGTGCAATTGCTGAATAAATACCTTTATATCTATTTGCAGCAATACAGACACCGGCACCCGAACCACAGATAACAATCCCAATATACTGTTCAGGATTTTGAAGAACTGCTTCAGCAACTTTATTAGCATAGACAGGAAAATCATCTTGAGGATTATATTCGTAGTTTCCTAAATCTTCTACACGAATATCTTTTGATTGAAGATACTCAATAAGTTTGTCTTTTAAATGATACCCTCGATGATCTGCACCAATAAAGATTGTCATTGAGTACAGTATACCTAATTTTTAAATAGTGTGAAGTTCTAGTTTAAAATTCTCAAATAGGATTAGTAATGATATATACTTTATAAAATTATATTTATAATAATTGGTTTATAATTTCATTTATGTTTGATACACACTGCCACCTCAACTTTAAAGCTTTCAAAAAAATAGTACCAGAAGTTATTGTGAATGCAAAAGCGGAGGGGATAACAAATATACTTATTCCTGGAACGGACGTGAAGACTTCAAGAGATGGAATTGAAATTGCAAACCAATATGATTGGATTTTTGCTGCTGTTGGCATTCATCCACATCATGTATATAAATTATTAAAACGTGATGATATTACAGTAGATTCAGAATTAAATGAGATTAAACAGTTATTACAGGAACCAAAGGTAAAAGCAGTTGGAGAAATTGGAATGGATAGACATGTATACGATGAAACTGTTTATGAAGAATATAATGTTGATGGAGCTTTTATAAATCTACAAAAAGAGTTGTTTAGAAAACAAATGTTACTTGCAATTGAATATGATAAAAGTTTAATTTTACATAATCGTGAAGCGATTGACGATGTAATTCCAATAGTAAAAGAACTGTGGGATGATAAATTAAAAGGTAAAACTGTACTCCATTGTTGTGAACCAATAAATGAATTATTAATTTTTGCCAAAGAGCATAACATTTTTATCGGAGTAGATGGTGATATTACCTATTTCCCAGAAAAACAAGAGTTTATTAAATCTGTTCCAGATGATTTGTTAGTTTTAGAAACAGATAGCCCCTTTTTATTACCAGAACCGCTTCGTACTCAAAAAAAGTATCCAAATAATCCTTCAAATATTAAAATTATTGCAGAAACTGTTGCAAAATTAAGAAATATAGAAGTTGAAAAATTAATTAATCAAACTACAGAGAATGCTAAGCAATTATTTAATATTGCTTAATCACTTCCTTTTGACCAGAAAATAAAATGCATAACAGCTGCAAAAACAAAACCTGTTATGTATGAATCAACACTATAACCAATTATTCCACCAAGTACAAAAAGGCCAATATTAATAAAATGTTGGAACTCACGGGTAGACGAGAGGGCAAGGTGCATAAACAAAAGGTACATAATTGACAAATAAATATAAGTTTGAAGATCAATCATAGATTTTTATGACAGTTTACTAATTAAATCAAGCCATTGATTTTTAAAATTGGTAGGATTGTAATCCTGTGCCCGAGTAAAAGCTTCAACGCTCAGTTTTTCTCTTAATAATTTGTCATAGAATAATTGTGAAATTTTTTCTGCTAAATCTTTTGGGTCATTGGGGTTAGCAAAAATTGCAGCATTATTTGCGATTTCTTTAAATATTGGAGTATTAGAAAGAACAGAAGGGGTACTTAAGTAACCTGCTTCAATATAAGAAAGTCCAAATCCTTCATCATAAGATGGGAGAATATTTAGTTTTGCTTTTTTATATAAAGCAAGTAAATCAATATCTGAAACGTATCCAGGGAAAATAAATCGTTTATCAGTTTTTGCGATCTTTAAAAATTGATATAGTGGCAGTTGCCATGGATTTGGTTTAGCAGGCATATCTTTTTGAGAAAAAACCTTTCCAACACAAACGCATATAACGTTTGCCATCTGCACTGCCTTTGCTAAATTGATCAAGTTTTTATTCCATGTTGCATCTCCAACATAAAGGACAAAATCTTGTAAATTTTTAAGATTATTTGTCATAAATTGGCTTTCAGTAATGTTGCTAAATTCTGCAACTGTGCCACTTTCTTCTTTGTGAAATGGATGATGTGTTTGACTGGTATCAATATGTGGAAGAAATAAGTGAGGAACTGTGGCATATATTACACGTATTTTATTTGGGGGGATTTTTAGTATTTGAACAATGCCTTTTTTACTCTCTTCCGAATCAGTTACGATTACGTCATAATTTTTTAGTGTCCAATTATTTAAAAGTTTCATGAGAGTCCCCTTGATTCCTATTGGGAAAGCTTTTGGATATTTAAATGGAATAACATCATGAATAAGGGCTACTTGTCTTCGAGCTATTTTTTTATAAGTTAATGGTTTTTGTAGATGATTAAAAAAAGGATTTATAAAAATATGAGTATGTGGAATCTCTGCAATATTTTTAGTGAAGTTAAACTCTGGACTTAAATATTCGTACATTGTTTGCATATATCTTCCAACACCTCGTACTTTACTTTGTTCGTCGGTAGCTGTTGGATCATATACAAATACTGGAGCATTCATACATTACATTGTATCAGAAACAGGCATTTTTAAACTATGCTTAAAATTTGCCTTTAAAGACCCCTTTTAAAATTAAGAGCTATAACTGTTCAATAATTCATTGGCGTAGTACAAGGAATTAGCTAATATGTCATAAATCTTGACATTTGTATTTTGGATTGTTTTAATAACTAAATTTCATTTTTCTAAATCTAGGAAAGTAAAATCAAAGCCATTTTCACTATAAGAAGATTGACTTAGTATTGTTTTGAATTCACTATAGTCTGGGAAGAACACATCACCATCTATTTTTCCTTTAACTAAAGTAAGATATAGCTTGTCAACATAAGGTAAAGCTTGCTTAAAAATTTCTCCTCCACCAATTATAAATATTTCCTGCTTATCAATTGCTGAAGCTTTAGAAATTGCTTCTGCAAGAGAGTTCACGATCACACATTTTTCAGCATGATATTGAAGATCTCTGGTTATTATTATGTTTGTACGATTGGATAGAGGACGGCCAATAGATTCAAAAGTTTTTCTACCCATAATGATAGGATGATTTAATGTAATTGCTTTAAATCGTTTTAAATCTGTTGGTATATGCCAAGGAAGTTTATTATCTCTTCCTATAGCTCTATTACCTTCAGCTATTGCCACAACTATACTAATTAACGGTTTTTTCATAATTACACTGCAACTGGTGCTTTAATAGGTGAATGGGGATTGTAATCCTTAAGAATAATATCTTCAAACTTAAATGAAAAAATATCTTTTACTTTTTTATTAATCTCGATAGTAGGAAATGGGCGAGGTTCACGACTTAATTGCTCTTTAACTTGCTCAATATGATTTTTGTATATGTGTGCATCGCCAAAAGTATGTACAAAATCGCCTGGTTCTAATCCAGTAACATGTGCAATCATTAAGGTGAAAAGCGCGTATGAAGCGATATTAAATGGTACTCCTAAAAACATATCTGCACTTCGTTGATATAACTGGCAGGATAATTTTCCATCTAACACATAAAATTGAAAAATAGTATGGCAAGGTGGCAATCCAGCCTTAGCCATTTCTTCAATATCTGCTGCATTCCAAGCGCTCACAATTAACCTCCGTGAGTTAGGATTTGACCTAATTTGATCTATTAAACCAGCTATTTGATCTACTTCAGAACCATCTGTTTTTTTCCAATGACGCCATTGGACACCATAGACAGGTCCAAGATTTCCCCATTTTTGAGCAAATGAATGATTCTCCTTAATTTGATCAATAAATTCTGACTGAATTAGAGGCGTCTTATTTTCTTTTTCTAATGACTGTTTATAAAAACGATATGGCCAATCATCCCATATGTGTACATTATTATCTACTAAATATTTTATATTCTGTTCACCCATTAAAAACCAAAGTAGCTCATGAATAATGCCTCTTAAGAAGACTTTTTTAGTTGTAAGCAATGGAAAGCCCTTAGCAAGATCAAATCTTATCTGACGGCCAAACACACTGTAAGTTCCAGTACCTGTCCTATCATCTTTATAAATACCATTTTCTAAAATATCTTTGAGAAGATCCAAATATTGATACTCAGGATGTTTCTGCTTCATAAGAATACTAAATTTCTATTATTTTTGACCAGTTGATCCAAATCCACCTCGTGATTCTTTCTTAATACTATCTACAATATCAAAATCTATGACCTTTGCAATTTGCACAAGCAAGGCTTGAGCTATACGTTCACCTCGTTCAACTATAACTTCTTCATTTGAAAAGTTTATCACTTGTACCCCGATTTCATCTGTATCTCCATGATAATCTTGATCAATGACACCGATTCCATTTGCTACCATAAGGCGTTTTTTAAGCGGTGTAGAACTTCTACTTGCAATCATAAGAAAGTATCCTTTGGGCACCTCTATTACAACATTAGCTGGAATTATAGTCGGTGAAAAAGGTTTAATAGTTGTAGATTCTCTAGCATATAGATCAAAAGCAACAGAACCCTCTGTTTGATACTTAGGTAGAGGTAATGTTTTATCAATAATTTTTATTTTAATTTTCATTGTAGTCATTCTAGCATAAATTCAATATGTGGTGAAGTGATATTATGCATTCATATAGCATAATTTAAAAAGAATAATGGTTAATATTTATATCTTTATAGTGTATCATTGACCTATTAATTTAAACATACATTTATTCTGTAGGGATAGGCTTTATGGCTGTTGCTAGTGTTTAGTATGCAAGTTAACATATATGGCTTGTAGCATCTTTCTAGAAGAGGTAATTTTTAATTAACAAAAAAAGGGGAAAAAATTATTTTGATTTCTTCATGATATAATGTTTTGAAAAAGTTAAGAATTTAAGAAAAAAAAGGATATGTATCTTACCTCAAGTCAGATAGAGGAGTTAATTTCAGAAAATCAGTATACTTTTACAGGTAACACTAACGAAAGTAGGTGTTTTAGTGGCCATTTTGACAATAGTAATAATTTGCCAGCTTTGGCGCTTCCTGGCGGTGATATAGGCGAACTAGCAGTGCTCTATTCCGCAAGTCTTGTTTATGGATTTGAAGTTAATCTCTTACAGAGTGCCAAAGTAATAGAAGATATAGTCGGAACAAGCAAAAATAGCATGTATCAGCACTCAAGTCTAAATTGTGCTGAAGAATGCCGATACCTACATTTGTTGTCGGAATCCCCTGAAATATACTCGATAAAAAAAGATTCGGCTACTGACCTTTTTAGCACAATAGAACAGTCTAGAATAGGATCTAAAACTAGTTCCGGGTTCAAAGAATTATATAGAGAAAGCGCATGTGTAATTGTAGAAGGCAATGTCGGAATTTTACCTCAATATATGTTTGAAACTTACGAGCAAAAAATTAATGCGCGTATTTTTATTTATCACAAAACATTTGTAGATCAACGTAGGCATAAAATTTCTCAAGCTTTAATTAAAACAAAAGCAGTAAAACTTTACAAAGGATTGTCAGAAGAGTATCTTTACGAGGTTATTTCAGAAATTGGTGACGCTCATATAATAGAGACTGTAAGCAAAATTGATAGTAAAATACCTATTTATTCTGCTGTGATAACTCCTACCGGTGCAATAAAAATAGAAAACTACAGTTAAACAATCTTCTTCAACATGGAAATAAATTTGTGGACAAAATGTGTATAAGTAGTTTATATCTTATTTTTGTCTAAATATGTCATAGGGAAGGGGGGTATGGTATGCGGGAATTAATTTTATAGATCAAATTATTAACGTGGTCATAATTTATTATGGGGCTAATATTCGCAGTTGTTACATTTGATACTAATTTAGATTGATTTAATAGCTAGATTTCTATTATCAATAAATTAAGAAGAAGCGTTAAAAAAAATACTCAATATCACAATAAGATATTTTTTTAGTAAAGTTTGCCTAAAATAGTCATAAAACAGCTAAAATTGCAATAAATGGCTTTGTGTCAGCAAATACCTCAGGGTTTTTTAGATGAAAAAAACAATCTATTTTCAGAATTATCATATATTTATAAATTCTGCTAATATTTTGTAAGAAAAAAGTAGCTTGATAGAGAAGCAAATAGCATGGTAATGAAGAGTTTTAATTGTTGGTATAGTCTAATATGCTATTTGAATTATTTTATTTAGATATGTTTAATTTTAGGTAAAAATATGCAAATTTATTTAAAAATCATGCTATTTCGTATGATTTATCATTTTCAGAGCCTCCAGTAGCCACAATGTGTAATTTTTTTGTAACCATGATAATTTATATGTACGGTGCGATTTACTATGAGTTGTTCGCTAGTGTTTAGAGCTTTATATTGCCTAAATAGCTTTCTAATTAAAGTATATTATATGCTTTATTAAAGGTTTTAAAATCAACCTTGTTTTTTCCCTCTAGTTGAACTTCATTTATGATTAACTCATTTATATAAGATGCTTTTATAATTTTTAGCCTTTTAAGACCTTTGTTTGTATTTATTTCAGTCCAAATCCCTGGCCAAGGTGAAAGTGCACGGAAGAAATTGTAAAAAATTTTACCACTACTATTTAACTTTAAATAAGATTCAGTTAGCTCATTTCTATTTAAATAATTTTGTAGAAGTTTTGGTAATAACTCAATTGAACAATCATTATTCGCTAAAGAATTACTTAAAAATTGTAAATTAAAGTAGCCATCTTCTTTTTTTAGTAAAGATGTATATGTAGCTAATGTGTTGTCTTGTGGCCTGGTAACAATTTCATTATTTTTAATAACTTTTTTTAAATTCTTTTTTAGCAAAGTACTACCTATAAGTGTTAATCTTTCTTCAACCATACTTCTACTTTCTTGAAGCTCTATGGAGGTAGTAACTTGTTCAATAATTGGACCAGCATCCATTTTTTCTCCGATCTTCATTAAAGTTACACCACTATTTATGTCACCAAGTAATAATGAATATGCAATAGGTGATGGCCCTCTATATAAAGGTAATAAGGAAGGGTGAATATTCCAGAATCCAAACTTAGGAATAGTTAATAAAGCAGAACTAAGTATTTCACCGTAAGCAAAAATAATACACAGATCAATATTCTTATTTTTTAAAATTTGTATTAAATCAAATTCATTTTCCTTTAAAGGTTTATTAAAAAGAGGTATATGATATGCACTTGCTATCTCACTAACCATTGTAGGTCGAATTTCAAGCTTCTTACCAATGGGCTTGTCAGGTTGTGACACAATTAAAGAAATTGAATAATCTGAATGTTGTTCTTTTAATAATTCTTTCAATAATAGAGCAGAGATATGTGGACTTCCAAAATATGCGATATTCATGGTTAGTTAGTAAATAAAAATGTTTTTTCTATTAAAGGTCCAAGAGTTTTAGATACAGTAATGACAATTAATTTATTACTATTATTTCTTACTCTATATTCAATAGTCTCTTCATTTGAAAGTAGCAATCCTTTTTTGTTGTCTAATTGAGCTTCAGAACTAGCCATTTTTGTACTAATAGGAAGTTCTTTATTACAAGTAACTGCAATTGATTCTGATTTTGAGTTTAATAGAGCTTCAGTACTTGATTCTTTTTTTATAATTAATGTAGATGGATAAAGAAAAGATAAGTTACAAAGTTTATTATTGAATGTTTTATAAGAAATAGCGTCATTATTAGTAGGAGAAGGTTGTTTTGTCGGAGTTAGGCTTAATAGATATGTAATTGTTTTGTCTGTTTTTTCAACCATTTTGCCATACTGCATTCCAAGAATGAAAAATAGAACAATTGTGAGCAAAGAAATAAGAATAACTGGCCCCTTTTTACCTTTAATCATACCTACGAAGTATATCAGAAATTTATATTAGGTATGTATAGCAATGATTTATCTATTGACAAACTACTATAAAATTGTGTATATTATCGTTGATCCTCCCAATGGAACGTCAAAATGTATCTTTTTTGAACGCTCTTGGTATAGGGTATCTAACGAAGTTAGTATAAAGTGTAGTTATTTTTAGATTGATAATACTTTCTAAAAAGCGCACCCACCCGTAATCTTTTAAAAAAAGATTCATATATCGAGTTTCATTTACGGAGGATTCTTTTATACTTATAGACACTACTTAATTATTGTATTTTAAATTTGACTAAATTAATTACCTTTAATGGAAATATCCTCTCAAGGATGTATAAAGTAGTAAAATTATTATTTAAATCACTAATTTATTATTATCCAAAGCAAACTGCAGGATAATTATTATTAATTCTTAATTTATTATGTCCCCTTCAAAAAAAAATGATCCTCTTAATGATGATCAAGCTCTTGATGTTACTTCGGTTTTAGATACCTACGAAGAAAAACCAATAGAACTAGTAAAAGAATCTTCGATTGCAGCTCCTAGTTCACAATCAAAATCTGACCAACAACCAGAAGTAAGCACAAAATTAAAAGAAGACCTTAAAGTAAGTTATCCAGCTAAAGGTATTTTAGATGTTACATTTGGTGGTTATGGATTTTTAAGAAAAGACTATACTATCAATCCAAATGAGGATATATATGTTTCTACTTCTCAGATTCGTCGTTTTTGGTTAAGAAAAGGAGATGAAGTAGAAGGTTTAGCACGTCCACCAAAAGATGGCGAACGTTTTCACAGTTTATTATTGATACAAAAAATTAATGGTGTCGAAATTACTGAAGAACAAAGTCGTGAACGAAGTAAATTTGATGATTTAACTTCTTTACATCCACATAAACAAATTATATTAGAAACAGAACCAGATATTCTTGCAACAAGAATAACGGATTTAGTCTCACCAATTGGCTTTGGACAACGCGCACTTATTGTGTCCCAACCTAAGGCTGGAAAAACAACTTTTCTTAGAAACATTGCTGAAGCCATAGCAATTAATCATCCAGACGTTTATATGATTGCCATTCTTATTGGCGAAAGACCAGAAGAAGTGACAGAGATAAAACGTTCGATAAAAGGTGAAGTAGCAGCCTCGCATTTTGATGAAACACCAAGACAACAAACTAAAGTTGCTAATTTAGCTCTTGAAAGAGCCAAAAGACTTGTTGAAATGGGTCGTGATGTTGTCATTTTATTAGATTCAATTACTCGTTTAGCACGTGCCTTTAATCTTTCAATTAATAGTTCTGGTAGAACTCTTTCTGGAGGATTTGATCCACAAGCTCTTTATCCTGCAAAGAAATTTTTAGGTGCCGCTCGTAATTGTGAGGAAGGTGGAAGTTTAACTATTATTGGCACAGCATTAGTAGGAACAGAATCTAGAATGGATGATTTAATTTATGAAGAGCTTAAAGGAACAGGCAATATGGAAGTTCACTTAGATCGAAAATTCGCTGAAAAACGAATTTATCCAGCAATTGATATGGCAAAATCAGGAACTCGTCATGAAGAGCTAATCTTTGATAAAGAAACTTTTAACAGAGTAACAACACTCAGAAGAATGATGGCTTTGAGAACACCTGAAGAAAGCTTAATGGCATTACTTGATAAATTACCAAAAACAAAAAGTAATAAGGAGTTTTTAGAAAGTCTTCATAAAGGATAATATTAACACCAGATTTGCTTGACATGGTAAGTCTGAATGTCATATTATCTTTATATGAAGCAAAAAGGTTTTACTCTGATTGAAATTATTGTTGTTATTGCGTTAATTGCATTACTTTCAGTTATTGGACTCACATCTTTTAATAGAGTTCAAAGAAATGCTCGTGACAGTAAAAGGTTAGGTGATATGAAAGAGCTACAGAATGGTCTAATGCTTTATAAGGCTGTTAATGGTGTTTTTCCTCCCAATAATGATAATGATTGCTACGGTTGGGATACCTCTGCAGATGATAATTTTATCAATGTACTACTTGGTACTCGAGCAATTGATAGACCGGTAACCGATCCTTTGGATGATGTTTCATTACCTTGTGGTGGCCATGCAAGTACAGACGGTTTTAACTATTTTTATTATAAATATCCTGCCTCGTATGCTCAAGCTCGTGGTTGTTCTCAAGTAAGACCGTTTATTGTATTAGGTGTTGGTGATATGGAAAGTTCAGATGCAGCTCATCCACAAAGTCCAGGATTTTCTTGTCCTGGTAATACACAACCAGCCATAGATTGGCATGACACATTAGATTATGTGATAGCAATATATGAATAATATTTTCAGTGATATACTTCTTATATGGAACACTTAGATAAAAGAATAGGTCGTATTTTAGGTCAACTTCGTGGAATACAAAAAATGGTGAAAGAGAATAGGGATAATGTTGAAATACTACAACAAGTATCTGCTGTAAAAAAAGCTATTGATGGCCTTTCAAAGGAAATTATCTTTATTTATATTGAAAAATCATTAGACCCAGATAAAGCAAAGGAGTTTCGTAAAACTATAGAACGAGCAATTGATCTATAAATATTGAAAAAAACACTACATTTGTGATACCATCATACTGTAATATATTCTTTACATTATTAATTTAAATAAATGAATGAATAAATCTTCTGATGTAATTAATCAAGTTGCAATAATTGGCGGTGGTCCATCTGGATTAAGCGCAGCTGTATATAATGCAAGAGCTAATATGAATCCAATAGTCTTTGCTGGATCTCCCCCTGGTGGACAGTTAATGCTTACAACAGAAGTAGAAAATTTTCCTGGATATGAGCATATAATGGGACCAGATTTAGTAGAATCATTAAGAAAACAAGCTATAAAATTTGGCACTAAAATTTTAAATGAAAATATAACTAAAGTAGATTTTAGTTCTAGGCCATTTAATCTTATATATGGTTCAACTACAGTTAAGTCAAATGCAGTAATAATAGCAACTGGGGCACAAGCTTTATGGCTAGGTCTTGATTCGGAAAAAAAACTAAGAGGAAGAGGAGTGTCAGCATGCGCTACTTGTGATGGTTTTTTCTTCAAAAATAAAAATGTGGCTGTTGTAGGAGGCGGAGATACAGCGATGGAAGAAGCGCAGACATTAACAAGGTTTGCTAATAAAGTGTATATGATTCATAGACGAGATAGTTTTAAAGCCTCGAAAATTATGCAGGAGCGTGTATTAGCAAATCCAAAAATTGAAGTCATTTGGAATAATGAAGTACAAGATGTTTTGGGTGAAATGAAAGTTGAAGGTCTTAAGCTTAAAAATACATATCAAAATAAGGATATTTTGCCCTTAGATGGATTATTCTTAGCCATTGGACATAGACCAGATACTGATTTATTTAAAGAACAAATACAGCTTGATGAAAAAGGTTATGTAATAACTTCTTTAATGAAAGCATTGAGTATTGTCGCAAAAAATGAATCAAAATCTAAAGATAAATTTGATTATGATTTTCAAACAATGACTTCAATACCTGGTGTGTTTGCAGCTGGTGACTGTGTTGATCATGTCTATAAACAAGCAGGTACAGCAGCTGGTATGGGCATAGCCGCTGCATTAGATGTAGAACGATGGCTTTTTGAAAAAAGTCTTTAATAATCTTTATATTAATATATAATTTTTATAGTTATTATATTTCATATAGTATATGAAAAATTCAGGACATGAAATGTTAGATTCCGCTCAAAAACTAATTCTTGATATTGGAACAGAAATTGGATTGGATAAAGAAGTAATAAAACAAATTATTACTCCAAATTTTATACATGAATTCTCCTTACCATTAGAAATGGATAATGGTTCCTTAAAAGTATTTACTGGTTTTAGAATACAACATAATAACGCATTGGGTCCTTATAAAGGTGGAATTCGTTACCATCAGAATGTTACAAAAGAAGAAGTACAAGCACTTTCTACTTTAATGTCAATAAAAACCGCTGTTGTTAATATTCCATTTGGTGGAGGTAAAGGTGGCATTGTTGTTGATCCAAAAGAATTGTCTAAAGCAGAACTTAAACGTTTGTCAAAATTATATGCTGCAAAAATTGCACAATTTATTGGCCCTGATATAGATATTCCTGCCCCCGATGTAAATACAAATCCTATCATTATGAAATGGATGCTTAAAGAATATGAAAAGATTGTGGGTTATAAAAGTCCTGCAACATTTACTGGTAAGTCTTTAGATTGTGGTGGCAGCCTTGGTAGAACAGAGGCAACTGGTCGTGGAGGTGTTATCGCATTAGAAGAACTAATAAAAAGGTTGTATAAAGATAAGCAAAGGCATTTAACAATTGCTATTCAAGGATTTGGAAATGTGGGGTATTTTTTTGCAGATATTGTTTCACGTCTGGGGCATAAAGTAGTAGCAATTTCTGATTCAAAAGGGGGAATTTATAATGAAAAGTTAGATACTTCTTTAGATATTCCATTAATTATGGAGTGTAAGCAAAAACAAGGATCAATAAGTGAATGTTATTGCATTGGAGGAGTATGTGATAGTAAAAAGGGTAAAATAATTACGAACGAAGAATTATTGGAACTCCCAGTTGATGTTTTAGTTCCTGCAGCACTTGAAAATGCTATTGATAAATCTAATATGTCTAAAATTAAAGCTAAAATAATTATAGAAATGGCAAATGGTCCTATTACTCAAGAAGCTCATGATTATTTAACTCATAATGGAACAATTATAATCCCAGATGTTTTGGCAAATGCAGGGGGAGTTATTGTATCCTATCTTGAATGGGTCCAAAGTAAACAAGGATATTGGTGGACGGAAGAAAAGGTAAATAATGAATTGGCGACAATCATGCAGCATGCATTCTCAGAGATTTGGACATATTCACAAGAAAAGAATATGTCTCTTAAACAAGCTGCATTTTTTTCTGCTATACAACGAATTGCTTCAGCTTTATAGACATCAACACATAAAATTTAGTACAATAAGGATATTACTTCAGTTTTAATAGATGAATGAAAGATATTAAGCTATATTTTGGATTCCTACGTGCATATACAATTTCTAGAGCTATGTACTTTGGCCTTCAATTTGAAAAGATTAAAGATATAATCGTAGCGATCTTAATTGTAAAAAGAGGTAAATATTCAAGTTCTTTTTTAAATACTTCATTTGTCTTACTCATTATCACAGTATTAATTGCTGGACCAACAATAGCAGAAAATAATCCATTTGATAACGCTTTAGAAGAAAATCAAACTTATTTCCAAAGTACGTCTGTTGCATTTGATCCTTATAATAATTCATTAACAACTATTGCATCAGTTAAACCAAGAAGTGAAATTGTGCAACATAATGTTGCAGAAGGTGAAACATTGGAATCAATAGGAAGTAAATTCAATGTAAGCGTTGACACAATAAAATGGGCAAATGATTTAGATTCTGAAGTTATTAAACCAGGTGATATCTTAGATATTCCTCCAGTTACAGGTGTTGTGCATAAAGTAAATGCTGGTGATAATATCTATACTATTGCTAAGAAATATAATGTTGATGCCCAGAACATTGTAAACTTTCCATTTAATGATTTTGTTGATCCAGAAACATTTCAGTTAACTCCAGGACAAACCTTATATGTACCAGATGGAACAATTGAAGTTGCTCCTAAACCAGCAGAATTTAGATATGTAGCTCAAATCCAAGCAGGTGTACAGGGTACATCATCATTCTTGTGGCCAACTACTGGAAGTATTACTACATATCCAGTTTGGTATCATATGGCTTTGGATATAGCGAATGGTTCTGCACCTGCAATTTTAGCCTCAGATACAGGTACAGTTACATATACAGGCTGTTTAGCATATGGTTACGGATGTCATATCATTGTAGATCATGCAAATGGGTATCAAACATTGTATGCTCATTTATCAAGTATTGAGGTTTCAGCAGGTCAGGCTGTGACAAAGGGTGAAAGAATTGGTGTTATGGGCTCTACCGGAAGGTCAACAGGAACACATTTGCATTTTGAGATTCGATCAGGTGGAGTGCTAATGAATCCATTGGGCTTTCTACAGTGATAATTACAGTGTTATTTTAGATTGTTGCAATATGATAAATATTGAAATCATTTCTAGGAAGCTCTTGTTTATATCTTTATTTATTTCAGTTTTAATTCTCCTTTTTTTATATTTATTATCAAATATACGAGAAAAGCCTTTAGTTATATTTTGTAATGTCGGAAATAAAATAAATATTCTTATTCAAACAAAACAGTTAGACATACTCGTAAATCCAGTAGGGGAAAAAGAAACTCTTGAGTGTCTTGGTAAAAATATATCTTTTTATGACAGAACAATAGAAATTGTTATGTCAAATAATAATGCACTTGTAGGTACTTTGAAACAAAGATATACAATATCTCATCTCATTCATTCTGCAAGCCTTAAAATCGATAATTTGGATATTGTAATTGATTCTAATATAACACTTAGTAATGAAAAAAATAGCATGCATGTTTACCAGCAATTAAAAGATAACATTCAATCTGTCGTAAATAATGAGGCGATATCAATTCAAGTTCAAAATGAAAAATTAAGTAGTATAGAAAATATAAAGAATAAGAATATATATATCAAAGAAAATCAAATCAAAATAGTACCATTATCATTCTTTTGAGCTTAATAGGATTGATTGTATCTCTTTAAATAAGTTAATAGCTTCAAATCCAATCCACTTTGATCCAATTAACTCTTTAGGAAGACCAGGATCAGTTTTTATAATTTCAATATAATCATCAACAATTAACTTCATTTTCTTTATTCTATCTTCATCTTTAGAAAGTACATCATGCCACTTCATAAATAATTTTCTGTATTTTTTTTCCAGTTGAGAAGTTGCCCATACTTTTTCTATAAGTATGTCTTGATCGCCAAAAACATGTTTAGATTCAAATGCTTGAATATAAGCTTTTTCTTCTTGTGAAATAAGTTCTTTCAAAGAAGATATAATAGGATGAGGTGTGAGCCAAAATGATCTGTGCCAGGGACCCAAACCCCAACTTGCAACTTCGCGTCTTAAACGATCTCGTAATTCTCTTTTTTTCTCAGGAATTTCATAAGAAAGTATTCTCCATATGCCATCCCAGTTCTCACGTGAAAATCTAAAAACAGGAAATGTAAGGGATATTTCGTTAAATCCTTTATCAGTAAGTTTATAAGTAGGTAATTCACTATCTTTATTAGTTTCAATTATGGAACTTTCTTTTGAAAGTTTTTTAAAGGTAGCAATAGTTTTTCTATTAAGAGTAAGATCAAAAATAGTTAGAGTAGCTTTATCATAAGTAACAGGCTTAAATTCCTTACTTGATAAAAGTAAAAGTGATAGCAAAATTTTCGTTCGTCTATCTTTAATGCTCATATATGCAATACAATATCAGAATTGATATCTAGTGTCAACACAAAATAGTTTTAGCGCTTTAAATAAGTAATAGTAAATAAATAACAGCAAAGCTATAAATAATCTGCTAAATAAATTTATTAGATGTTTGGCTATTTATAGAGAGTAAAATTAACTTTTTACCCAATATAGGTGTTCTATTCTGAATAAATAGTAATATCTAATGACAGAAACTAAAATAAATATTTTTTACATACATAAAGAGATCGATAAACTCGTTTTAAAAACAGACCACTTTGTAGAGTTGTTTATACACGTCTGTACATATAAAAAGCAAAAATAACAAAAGCATTACTATTTCTATGGGTTTATAAACTATAATTAGTGTATATAGTGATTAACATAATAAAGGTTAACATAGAGCCTAATTTATAATGCAGTTTAATTTAGTCATTTCGATTAATTATTAATATAAGATTTAATTCGTCCATTTATAAAGATGATTCTATAATTGATAATATGGGAATAATGTTGTTGTAGTAGTCAATTCTCTTATAACGGCACAAATAAAGACTTATAATAATATATGTGCCTATCTCCTTCTAGTTTTCCTCTAGTGTGTTTTGTTTTGTGGCTTAAGGAAGATCAGAAGTCTGTTTTATTTTAATCGTATCTATTTAGTGGGTTGTCCTCATTCCTAACGTGCGTGTATTAAATGTTCTTGGCTTTGGGATGATTTAAAATGTTGGTTACTTATTTTTAGTGAACGTTTTTAAATTATTTATTATGGCTTCAGAACATAGTGATAATTTTTATATTTAATTTAAAGATGATCTTGTTTTTTTTCTAAAAATACATTACATTTTTTTTATGAGTACAAAATCTTTTTTCGATGAAAATTTATTCAATGATGCTGTAAATAAAATACGTTCGTTAAAAGGTGGCTCAAAAAAAGAAGGTATATATAAGTCCATGCTGACGTGGATTAATTGGTTAAAAGATTCAAACAAAATTACTTCTAATAAATATGATGATCTTTTTTCAAAATTAGATATTGCTTTTAATAGGTCTTTACTAGCAAATGATATCAAAAGTGTTCAAGTAAAGCAGAGAATGCCTTTTTATAAGAATAATTTTATTTTGATATTTCTTGTTATTACTATTACATTATGTGTTGCATTGATAATATACTTACTATTATCACTAAATAAAATTAATACAGCTCTTTTGCAAGATAAACCGGTAGGTAGAGTTTTACCATTTAAAGGTACAATAAAAGAAACAGACGGACAGCCACTTGATACAAAAAGAGACGCAATTTTTAGATTATATAATACTGCAACTGGCGGGAATGTTCTGTATTCGGGTTCTTGTATCGGCGCAAATGGCCTCGAGCCATCTTTTAACGGAAGTTTTACAATACTTATTGGTTCTGATTGTGGAATGAAACCAATACCTGAATCTTTTTTTAAAGAGAATCAAGCGCTATATCTTGGAGTAACAATTGGGAATGATTCTGAATTTCAGCCAAGATATCAAATAATTACCTCTTCTTTTTCACAAGATAGTACTAAACTTAAAGGATTATCTATAGGTAACAGTAAATCTACAATTCCATTTATTAATGAAGAAGGTTCAATAGAATTTTCACATGATTCTCCTACAATTAAATCTACTAACGGAAATTTTAGTATAGAAGGATCTGCATTAACTTTACGCACAACTCAAGCGGGGAGTAATATTATTTTCGATCCAGCTACAAGTTCCAATGTGATTATAGGTTCAGGCAATCTTGGAATAGGTACTTTTAACCCTGAGACCTATCTTGATGTTTCAGGATCTAAATTGATTGGAAGTATAGTGTCTTTTAATAATTTTTCAAAAGAAGATTCTGCAGAATCTTCTGTTTTAAAATTGTCTTTAGGAACTGAATCGATAGGAACAAATGCTGAGTTTATTGAATTCTATGCTGGTAAAAATGAAATAGTCCCAGGAGTAAAAGTTGGTGGAATAAGGTTGAATAATCAAAGTGTAGTATATGAAACTTCAGCAGCAGATTTTGCTGAGTTTTTTGAAGTAAGTGATAAAAGTGAATTTAATATGTATGAAATTGTATCTATTACGAATAGAGGAATAAAGCCAGCAATAATAAATGAGAAGATTATTGGAGTAATTTCAAATACTGCCGGTTATATAGGTAATAATAAATATAATAACAAAGATAGCATTTTAGTCGCGCTTGTTGGACAGGTTGAAGTACTAGTTACAAATATAAATGGTGAAATTAGTATGGGTGATACTATTACAACTTCAACAATAAAAGGGTATGGAGCAAAAAGTACAGACGGTTATAAATCTGTAGGCTATGTCTTGCAAACAAAAGATAATACATTATTAAATAAAAATTGTCCTCAAGATTTAAAACTGAAAAAAACAACACATAATGAAGAATTAAAGTGCGGAAAAGTTCGCATTATTTTAAAAATAGACTGATCTAGCATTGTATATTAATATTTTGTTGACATTCAAAAAAACTATCTCTACAATCTTATTATGGAAAACAAGTCAAGTTTATTTAACCTAACCCTTAATGTTTTAGTAACAGTCTTTCTGTTTCTTTTCCCAATATTTTTCTTGCCAATAACAAGAGAATTTTTAATTTATAGCAAATTTTACTTGCTCGTTTTCTTTGTTCTTGTGCTCTTTTTTGTTTCAATAAGTCAATTTGTTTTAACAAAAAAGTTTAGTTGGACTAGTAATCCAGCCCTACAATCATTCCTTTTAATCATATTAGCGTATATTCTTTCGATAGTACTTGCCTCACCTAATAAAATTCAGGCAATATTTAGACCACAATATGGATTAGTTATGATTCTTGGAATGATGGCTTACTATTTATATGCATCATACTTTTTTAGAAAATCTAAGATTAGTCCAGTATTAACACTGTCAGCTTCGGGATTAATTGCATCATTAGTTGCAATGGTAATGTTGGTTGATCCATTCAAAAATGTAACACTTCCAGCATTTTGGGGATTTTTAAAGAATACATCTTTTAATACAGTTGGATCATCAATTGATTTATTGAGTTTCTTAGTCTTCGTTCTTGTGGGTGCAGGATTATATATGTTTAGACTTAAAAGAAGTAATTCTCATAGACAAGATGAGCATAAAGGTGTAATAGTAATGTTATCTGTAGTTATGGGAGCAATTGTACTAGCAATGGCATTTAGTGTTTTCTCGATTGCACAGTCAATATTAACAAATGGAGCACAGGTGATTATTCCTCCATTTAATCTTTCATGGTTTGCTGCAATTGAAGTTTTGAAGAGTCCATTAACAGCAGTATTTGGAGTAGGTGTTGATAATTTCTCAGTCATCTTTACAAAAGTAAGAGATATTAACTACAACGTATCAAGTTTATGGCAAGTAAATTCATTTTCAACATCTCGTTCAACAGTACTTCATATATTAACTGAAATGGGATTACTTGGTCTAACTGGATTTGGGATATTATTCTTTAGTATTTATAGAAAGCTAGGCAGAGTAAGACTTGAAAATGCAGGATTATTTATAACTGCAGCAGTATTGTTATTACTTTTACCTCCTTCAATAATGTCATTCTTTATGTTCTTTGTAGCACTTGCATTAGTTGTTGCAGATTTAAGAAATGAAGAAAAATTTGAAGAATATGAAATGGATCTTACAAAATTAGTACCAGCTCATATTGGACTTTCAGTAATTGGATTTTTATTTATTGGTACAAGTATTTATTTTATCGGAAAGAATTTTCTTGCTGAAGTTTATTTTAAGAGATCAATAGATGCAATTTCTGAAAATAGTTTACAAAAACTATATGATAATCAAAGAAAGTCAGTCGAATATAATCCTTACAATGAAGAATTTAGAAGAAATTTTTCACAGACAAACTTATTAGTTGCAAATAATATTGCAGCAAAAGGTGCAGAACAAATTACTGATGCAGATCGACAGACAATTGCTCAGACTTTACAAATTTCAATATCTGAAGCAAAATCTGCAGTAGCATTAAATCCAGGTCGTGTTACAAACTGGCAGAATTTAGCAACTGTCTACAGACAAATATTAAATGCTGTTCAGCAAGCACCATTATGGACAATTTCTTCTTATCAACAAGCAATTTTACTTGATAGTTATAATCCAACATTAAGACTTGAATTAGGTAGTGTCTACTATTTACTTCAACAATATGATCAAGCTCAAAGATTATTTGAACAGTCAGTATCATTAAAGCCTGATTGGGCAAATGCACATTACAATCTTGCATGGGCATACTATCAAAAAGAAATGTATGGTCAAGCGGTACAACAAATGCAGATAGTAACAGATTTACTTGATCCAGCAAAAGCAGAAGAAGATTATAAAAGAGCTCAACAAGATTTAGAGATGATGAGAGAAAGAGCAACTGAAGCAATAGAAGATGAACAAGCAACAAATGAAACAGCAACAGATGAACAATCTGAATTAAATCTTCCAACTCCACCAACAGCAACTGTTGAACCAAGATTGGAATTACCAGAAGATTCATCCCCAACAGCACAATAAGAATAGTTAGTAGATTAAAAACACGGTCATAATGGCCGTGTTTTTTTTTGTTAATTTTTAGCTGAAGTAGCAGGCTGCGACTGGCTTGCCTGTTTAAATAATGCTTTTAAGACAACATCTCGTTCAGTAAGATCAATATTAAGAAGGATTGTAATATTATTCTCTATAGCTTTCATTAGTGCTTTTGCAATTGTAATTTTTTTTCTTTCTCCATTGAGCATGTGAATAATGACATATTCATCAATAAGAGAAATAAAGTTTGTATGTAATGGAAGTACGTCAAAATCACCATCTTCATTGTGGCAAGTAAGTGCTTTAGCTTGACCACTGTAGAGAGTTTCTTCTGGTGATAGAACACTAATATTTATAATTTCAGAAGAAGGAATTTCCTCTTTAGCTTCATCAGACATATTATTTATCTAAATGTTCTAATGTTGAAATATAAAGTAATTTTTCAGGTGGAACTTTATCATAAGTCCCTTGAAGAATTTGTTTAACATCTTGAATTGTACTTGCACGAGGAATATAAGTAATATCGTTCGCTGTAGATTCAGAAACCGTAGCAAAACGTTGTGTCATATAGTTTTTAATAAGTTTAGAACGTTTAAATATAATTTGGTTTTCTTGAGACAATTCAGATTCACCAATAAGAGAAGCTATTCTTTCTAAATTAACGGCCTCCTTGAGTAATTTTTGGGTCTCTACGTACGTTTTATAGTGATCTTCTCCTACAATTTCAGGATTCATTGCACTCGAAAAAGATGTTAATGTGTCTATTGCTGGGAATCTTCCTTCCTGATAAATCCATCGTGAAAGTACAACGCGAGAATCAAGATAAGGAAGCATTGACTGTACACCTGGATCTGTAATATCATCAGATGGTACATAAACAGTTTCAAAAGTTGTAATTCCTGCATTTGGGGTTGAATACAATCTTTCATGTAAATCGGCAATTTCTGAAGATAGAGTAGCTTGATATCCACCTTCAGAAGGAATAGCACTTAATAAAGTACCCAGTTCATATCCTGCTTGAGCATAACGATACATATTATCAACGAAGAAAAGTACACTTTTTTGTTCTTGATCTCTAAAATATTCGGCAAGTGCAATTCCAGCAAATGCTGTGCGAAAACGAACTGCAGGATTTTTACTCATTTCACCAAATACCATTGAAACCATTGGTAATACTCCTGTTTTACCTAATTCTTCATAGAGTTCTTGACCTTCACGACTACGTTCACCGATGCCTGTAAATATAGATAAATGACTATTGTCTTTATTAGAGATAACATTGTGAATAATTTCTGTCAGTAATACTGTTTTACCAACACCTCCACCACCGAATAATCCAATTTTCCCACCTTTTAGAAGTGGTGTAAAAAAATCAACAGCTTTAATTCCCGTCTCAAGTAATTCATGAGGGACAATAATCTGTGCAAATGAATTTGGTTTTTTAAAAAATGAGAATGTTTTTTTTCTATCTATAGGTGCTTTGCCATCAATAGCAAGACCAAAGACATTAATTGCTCTACCTAAAATATCTGGTCCAACAGGAATTTCTAATGTTTTTCGAGTATTAACTACAATTGCTCCTCGATGTAGAGTGTGTGTTTGGGTTAAAGCTAGACAGAACACACTTCTGTCAGATGCAGAAGAATAAACTTCCAAAATAACATTTGGATCGTTTTCCAATATAAATAGATCGTGAATCTCTGGTGGATTATCATAGAATTCAACTTCTACAATTTGACTTTTTATTGAAAGAATAACACCTTTATTATCCATATAATTACCAAACTGCCATTCCGGCTAATCTATCTAACTGTTTATTATCTTGAATACTTCGTTTAACTCTTCGTTCTCTTTGTCTTAATATCGTAATATCTTCATTAATTTTACCTAGTAAAGATTCCATAGCGTTCATACGTGATGCTAAACGAGCTAAATGCGTTTCAGATAACGTTTGTAATAATGACATTGCAGTTACGTTATTATGAATAAATGCACTGATTTTTTGAGCTGAAGGTTCATAGAGATATTCGTAATGTTGACCTAATCTGGCTTCTTCTATTTCTTCCTTTGTAAGTTTTTCTAAATCCGTAATGTCAGTTTCCACCGGTATTTGATCTACAATATTTTTGAATAAAGCATAATATACATGAATTTTGCGGTATTGAAGTAAATGGACGAGTATTGGTTTTAAGTCATTAACTGTAAAATTTATATCAGACACATCATATTCTTGGAATTGAATTTTGTCTGAGAATTCTTTTATATACTCGCGACCAATTTTACCAATTACAAAAAGATCTCCTTTATTGTCATACTGTTTTATAAAATAATTAAAAATTCTTCTTAAAATGTCACCATGGAATTTTGCATTTGCTGTAATAACAACAGTTGCAAGTGGTTTTAAATCTTTTGGTTGAGCTAAGAAATACTCTTCTTCTGTTTTTTCATATTGAAGAGAACGGAAAATATCCATAAGATTATTCACATAAAGACGTCTACTGATAATACTTTTACGGATTTGTTGCATTTTCATAGTTGAAATACTTTCATAAACTGTTGCAAGATTATGCAAGTTATCTAAAAATTTAATTTCTTCTATGAGGTCTGTTTTTTTCTGCATAGTTCAATAATCTCCTGCTTTTGCTTTAATTGCAAAAGGAAATCTGATAATTTAGGTAATGTTAATAACTGTGCCATGTTATTTCTTTCAGCAGGATTTTGGTATAAAACAAATAATTCTTTTAATATTTGTTGATAGAGAATTGTGTCTGATAAATCTGCAAATTCTGCCCAGACAATACCAAACAATATAATCTGAAGTAAATAAGGAATTGTTCCGGTGTGCTGATCCAACATGCCCATCATAGATCTGCCTTTATGTAAAATTTGTTTTGATTCAAGAGACATTTCTGAATCTAAATGAGCTATTTGTATAAGATTACGGTATTGTGACAATAATGATAAAATCTCCCTATTAATTTCCCGTATAAGAGGCGATTGAGTCTTACGCCCTACTCTTGTAACTGATAAAGGGATATTTATTGCAGGTCGTTCTCCTTTATTATAAATATCCGTATCAAAGAAAATGTGCCCGTCTGTCATACTAATTAAATTGGTTGATATGTATCCAGTGATATCACCTTCTACGGTAGTAGCAACTGGTAGACATGTTATAGAAACTTCACCTTTTGATGAATGTTTAAAGTTACCAGCTCGTTCCATAAGCTGTGCATGTGTATAAAAAATATCACCTGGATATGATTCTCGACCTGGAAATCTTCGACTTAAAAGAGCAACTTCTCTATAACGTTGAGCATGTGTCGTGAGATCATCCATTACTACTAAGGTATTCTGTCCCATATCTCTAAAATATTCAGCTATAGTCATAGCAGAAAAAGGAGCTAAATAAATAAGGCTAGCACTATCAGATGAAGTTGTAGCAACAATAATAACTTTTTTGTCGATACCTTCTTTTATGAAAAACTCTTCTAAATATTTAATCTCACTTTTTTTCTTTCCTATTGCAGCATAAATACCAATCGTTTTTTCTTCTTTTACCTGATTTACAAATGTATTGAGAAGAAAAGTTGTTTTACCCGTTTTTGCATCTCCTAAGATTAATTCTCTTTGGCCTTTGCCAAGAGGTATAAGTAAATCAACCTTAGAAATACCGCTAATAAATGGCTTTGTTATACCAATACGAGAATCTATACCTAAAGTTTCAGTAAAAACAGGTTTTCTATTAATACGTGTTGTCATAACCTGTCCATATTTAAGAGGTCTTCCTAATGAGTCAACGGTCATACCTAACATTGAATCACCAATAGGGATAGTAAGTGGAGAATTTGTTCTTGTAACTTTTGAACCAAGTGCAATTGGTTCTGCTGAGAAAACTAATGCACGAAGATAATCATTATCAAGATCAAAGACTTGTCCAATTTGACCATCTTCAAAAACAAGCGTTTCAAATGGGTGAGCTCCTGGTAGTCCCTTAATTGAAATAAGTGGATAGTTAAGCTGTTTTACAATACCGTATTCTCCTGATTGTGTAATATTTCGTTGAAATGAATCCATTAATATAATTAAATTTGAACTTTATCTAGATGTTTCTTGCCTTTTTCTTGTAACCATGTGCTTAATGAATAATCTGCATATTTACCCTCAAAACCAATACGAATTCCGGCAATTAAATCAGGATCAATCTTAATATTTAATATCACAGCTTTATCTGTTTTCATTCTCCACCATTTACATATCTTGATGATTTGCTTATTTGTAAGTGGAGCTGGAACGGTTAATTCTGCTGCAGGAACAAGATGAAAAATATAGACAATTTGTTGAATTAAACGTTGAGCATCTGTTTGATCATTCAAATTTAAATTAGTAGTTTCTGCATAGGTACTAATATAATTTGCCAATTTAGGAGGTAGCTCTTGTTGAAGAGTTTGAGATAAATTATTAGATTGCTGAAAGATAACAGGTTTTAAATTATCTAGCATTCTGATGTAGTTATTTAAATCAGAAACTGTATAGATTTCTTCTAAAACCTCAGTTACCTTGGTTATTTTGTGTTGCTGGTTGTCCATTTGTTGATGGTGAATTTGTATTATCTAATGAATTATCTTTGTATTTTTCCAGAGCCTTAAATATGATTTCATCATTTATTTCATAAGACAAAGTATCTTTCAAATATTCTTTTAATAATGTTTGAAGTACTATTGTTAAATGTTGATCTATTTTTTTGTATTCTTCATCACGATATGCTTGTAATTCATTCTTAATAACATCAATTTCTAATTTAATCTGATCTAGTAATTCATTATGTATGCCTTTGTTTTCTTCATGCATAGTCTTAGCAAACAGTTGTACTTGTGTCTTGGCTTCTGTTTTTAGTTCACCAATCATTTTGACAGATTCCTGTTTAAGCATAGTTGAAATATCATTAATAATCTGTTGCATATGTGTCGAAAAGGCTTGATTTTCTTGTTTAATTTGGTCTCTTAGAGAAACAAATATTTCTTGAAATGTACCTTTCATACTTGCTTCCATTTGTTCTCGTGTCTGTGTAGCTTCAGTAATAATAGTTTTTGCTTTCTCAGCAGCATCATGGATAATGAATGATGCTTTAAGTTCTGCCTCTTTAAATACAGTCGTAATAACTTCATCAGAGTTTTTACGATCTTTCACTGCTTTAGATGACCTCCATATATACAGTGCAATAATGATTAAAAAAATATTTACTCCAATACTTATATAAAGTAGGGGAGTAGGGTTAAAGAAAAGAATTTGATAATCTGTCATAAATTAATTAAAAACGAATAATATATATCGCGGTTATAAAACCGATGATACAAATTGCAATTGCTAATGTTACATTTAATATAATACCTACATGAATTTTTTTGGCGGCAAGTGGATTCCTTCCTAATGCTTCGACGCCTTTCATTGAAAGTTTTCCAAAATACATAAAACTGAATACTAATGTAAGTATTAATACTCCACCACCCATTATATATTTTGTTACGTTCGTAGTATTACTGGCAAATGGACTGGAGGAAAAGCCAGAGAGACTAAAAAACGGTTCAACGTTATAATCCTTCTGTATATTTATTTGAATCTTGGTTATTGTTGACTCATCTTCATTAGTGGCATCTTCCATAGCAACTCCAATAATTGGTCCAGGTACAGTTGCTTTCATACCAACGCCTTCAATTGGTGAAGAAGTAATATAATCACCTTTCATAATATTCCCGTTCGCAAGTGATACCATAACAACTCCTTGCCCGCTTGTACTTACAGGATAACTGTCGGGAGTATTCCCGAATCTGATTTCAATTGCAGGACTTTTATTAACGATTCCTACCATATTGGGCTGATAAGCTTCGTTGGTAATAATAAATTCATCACCAACTGCAGCAACTATATACCCGTCTAATACATTCGGGTGATCGATTGTAAAGTAGGTAGCTATTGAGGCAGCCGCTTTTACAAAAGGGGGAGATACCAAAATAAATATGGCCATTATTACAAAAAAAACTAAATGGAAAAAGGATTTTAAGTCCCGGGCAATAAGCATATCCCTACTTTCATTCTAATAGCTTTTTAGAAAAATACAATGTTTAAATCTGATTTAAAAAAAATAATTAAATTTGGAGCCTAATATAAGTATTTTTTAAATATTCTGTTCAAATAAATATGGATAAAAAGGCTTATAGAAATTTGCATTCCTTTACTATATGTAATATATATTGCATCTCTGTAAAAAACATGTAATAATGAAATTAGCTAGCAAAAAAGGACAGTAATTACTTAATTCATGTACATGATAAAAATTGTAAGACGGATTGTTGCAATAGCCCTTCATAATAAAGACACGAATCTACTTCGTGAATCTGTTCCTATGTGGAAACCTAAATACCCAATAATAGGATTCATTAGTGCCGTTGTCTTTTTTTTAACAATTTTTGCATTTAAGGACTATGCAAAGACCATAACTGCTTTTAAGGAAAATAAGACTCCATCTCCTTTTGTGGGTTTAGCTGAGGCTAAGAATGATAGTTTTCCAATGCCAGAGAAAGCAAAACTCGCTCAGGTACTTGGAGAGTTTGATAATGTGAAGGCAGTTACAGATGCTTCGATAACCTTTAATTACAATGCAATCTTTACTGCTCCTGCTTTATTTGAAGAAAATATTACTGCTCCAAATGTAGTCTATGAAATAACAGCTGGTGAAGGAATTGTTATCTCGGGCGATCCTCAAAATCCTGTTATTAGTGCAGATATTCCTGAAATTGAAGCTGGAATTTCTTCAATTGAAGATTTAACAGGTGATATTGATTTAGAAGCTGGTACAAATATTGGTATTTCTATCGATGGTAATAAAATCACAATCAATAATACTGCTTCAATTCCTTCAGCTGCATCTCAATTATCTGAATCTGAAGTTGAAGCTTATATTTTTGATGGAGATAATACTGGTACGTTATCATCTGGGATATTGGCATTAGATAGTCTTTCATTTACAGGCACAATATCTTCAGAATATATTGCTCTGGATAGCAACGGAGGATTGGCAAATGTAAGTGGAAATCTTTCATTAATTCAAACTTGTTCTAGTGGTCAGGTACTAAAGTGGAACGGAACAGCATGGACCTGTGCATCAGATTCTGGTGCGAGTGCAGTTATTGATATCACCGAAGATGGAGTTGATATTGGATCAGATGTTGACACCATAAATTTTGTAAATGAATTTGATATTACTACTTCTGGGGCTGGTACAATAGCAAATATTGATATAAGAGATGATTCTTTAGATTTTTCAGAATTTTCAGATACTCTAACACTAGATGCTGATACTTCGATACGAACAGGAGGAACATATGTTTTGTTTTTTGACACTTCAGACGGTAATGTCGGTATTAATAATACTAACCCAGGGTATACCCTTGATGTAAATGGGAACATAAGAACTACTGGTAATTTAGTAATAAATGGCGATGCTTTTTCTGACTTAACAGGCACAGGACTTGGTATTTCAGGAGGAGCGCTAACTCTTGATTTATTATCAAGTGCTTCTGGAACAGGATCAACCAGTTCCTTTTCTGGACTACAGTTTGTAGGAAATCAAGTTGCTCTTTTACAAGGTTGTAATGATAGTGAAGTATTAGCTTGGGATAATGTTAATAATTTATGGAATTGTACTTCAGTTGG
Organism: uncultured Gammaproteobacteria bacterium; assembly: GCA_964610165.1. GTDB lineage: Bacteria > Patescibacteriota > Microgenomatia > UBA1406 > GWC2-37-13 > MFZZ01. The sequence continues at coordinate 3,167 of CAZSUZ010000004.1, read as the reverse complement.
AGGTATTGGTGCTGGAGATATTACAGCTGTCGGAAATGTTAGTTCGGGTGAGGCGTTTACTTCAGGGACTCCTGGTAGTGAATTTTATTTTGCTGATAATGGATTTTTAGGTATTGGATCGGGAGCAGGACGTATTGTCTTTAATGATGATACAGTTGACACTATTACCTTCTTGGCAAGTAATGTTGGCATAGGATCAACAAATCCAAATTCACAATTTACTGTTGGAACAGCCAATCAATTTAGTATAGATTCAACTGGTCTTGTAACATTGGGTAACCTAATTTCTGTTACAGACCCATATATCCTTTTAACAGCGGATGGAAATGGCGTTATTCGAAGTCTTTCAACAACAGCTTGGGATAGAAATGGCAGTGATGATTTAGTTTTAACTACTAATTTTGCGGGTGATGTTACTGGTGTATACAGTAATCTTCAAATTGGTGCAACTACAATAACTGCAGCTGAATTAGCCAGTTCTGGTGTCACTTCTGGTAACTATGGTTCTGCAACATCAATCCCTGTTCTTTCAATAGATGAAGATGGTCGTATTACTGTTGCTACAACAGTACCAATATCGTTTGAAGATCCACTTACTTTTGAAAATGGAATTACAAGAACTTCAGATAATATTGCTCTTGGAGGGTCACTTACCGGGAATACACGTTTTAATGTGGGTGGTACCGAAGTTATGTATTTCGAATATGCAACAGGGGAAGTTGGTATTGGAACAGTTACACCATCTTACAAGTTAGATGTAAATGGTGATTTAGGATTATCAGGAGATTTATACATTGATAATATTGGTTTGGGTTCAACCGGAGGAGCAACATTAGTTGGTGTAAATACTGCTAGTTTTTCCAATTCGACAACACCAACTGTACAAGCTGTATTAAGAGATTTAGATCAAGCAATAGGTACACGCTTGTATACAGATTCTTTGGTATTAACAGACGGACAAAGTATTACTGCTTCACTTGAAGCCTTAAACGTGGCTATTGGAGACAGAGCATATACCACAGCAACGTATATAACTAGTGGTGAAAGTATTACAGATTCACTTCAGTCAATTGACGATACATTAGAAATACTTTCTGGTCAAATTGGAGGAAGTATTAGTGCAGTTGGAAATATTATAAGTGGTGAAGCCTTTACATCTGGCACCCCAGGTGGAGAGTTATATTTTGCAGATACTGGATTTTTAGGTTTAGGTTCAAATTCTGGAAGAATTGTATTCGATGATGACACTACAGATCAAATAAGATTATTAGGAGGTAATGTAGGAATTGGAACTACAAATGCATCCTCATTATTTACTGTAGGTACAAGTAATCCATTTATAGTTGATAATTCTGGTCTTGTAACGTTAGGTAACTTGGTTTCAGTTACAGATCCATATATTGTTTTAACAGCAGATGGTAATGGTGTTATTCGAAGTCTTTCAACAGCAGGATGGGATAGAAACGGAAGTGACGATTTAGTCCTATCAACAAATTTTTCTGGAGATGTAACAGGTCAATATAATAATCTTCAAATTGGTACAACAACCATAACATCTTTAGAATTAGCAAGTTCAGGAGTGGTTAATGGTGATTATGGTGGGGTTGGTGGAACTAGTAATATTTACGTACCTGTTTTATCGATTGATGTTGATGGAAGAATTACATCTGCATCTACAGCAGTGTTTACTCTTCCAGCAAAAGAAAACCCATTAACCTTTAATAACGGCCTCATAAGAACAGGTGATACAGTTCAATTTGGTGGCGCACTTGTACAGAGTACAAGAATTTATGATGGAAGTTATGAATATGTCTATTTTGATACAACAGATGGTAATTTGGGCATTGGAACAACTAATCCAAGTTATAAACTTGATGTTTCAGGAACAGTACAAGCAAGTGCGGTAAGAGTTAATGGTGATGATATCTCAGACTTTACTGGTGTAGGATTAACAAGTTCTGGAGGTTCATTAGAAGTTGCGCTTTTATCAACGGCATCAGGAGTAGGTTCTACTGGTTCTTTTTCTGGTTTAGAGTTTATTTCAAATAGACTTTCATTGTTACAAGGTTGTTCAAATGGACAAATTCTAAAATGGAATGATTCAACAAATAGATGGGAGTGTTCATCTGATAGTGGTGCAGCAAGTGCAATTATTAATGTACAAGAAAATGGAACTCCAATTGGAACTGCTGTTGATACTCTAAACTTTACTTCAGACTTTGATTTAACCGAATCTGGTGGAGGATCGATTATTGATATCGCTATCGCAGATGATATCCTAAATTTTACAGAATTATCAGACAGTTTAGTTTTAGACGTAGACACTTCAATCAATTTGTATTCTGGATCAGCTGATGAGACATTACGTATATTTAATAGCAATTTGGCTGGAGGAACTAATGCAGAAGTAATCTATTTATCAACTGGTGGAAGTATTGGTATTGGCAATACAAATCCACAAACAAAATTAGATGTTTCAGGGACAATTCAAGCGGCTGCAGGATTCAGAACTAATAGTGAAACAGTAACAGACTTTACTGGTAATGGGTTAAGCATATTATCTGGATCTCTTCAAGTTAATTTACTGAATGCTGCTAATGGTGTAGGCTCTACAGCTTCATATTCTGGATTGGAGTTTATTGGAGCCTCAAATCAATTGTCTCTTGTCCAAGGGTGTTCAGATGGACAAGTATTAATGTGGAATAATTCTTTAAATCAATGGGAATGTACTAGTCCAGGAGGTATTGGTGGTGTGGGAGATATAACTTCAGTAAGTGTGGGTGTTGGTTTATCTGGCGGAGGTAATACAGGCGATGTGACAATTGATTTAAATTTAGCAACAGGTGGTACTACAACCACAACAAGTTCAGTTTCAGGGCTTGAAGTTACTTCAGCAGGTTTGAGATTATTAGGCGGTTGTACAAATGATCAAATTTTGTCTTGGAATGGGTCTTCATGGGTATGTTCAGATGTTACTGATGTTGGTAGTGCAGGAGATATCACTTCGGTTGGAAATATATCCACCGCTGATGCGTTTACATCTGGAACACCTGGATCAAATCTTTTCATAGCAAATAGTGGATGGATAGGTTTAGGAAGTAATGCCGGACGAATAGTATGGACAGATGATACAACAGATGACATGAGTTTCTTAGGAGCAAATGTAG
>CAZSUZ010000003.1:0-63638 GCA_964610165.1 uncultured Gammaproteobacteria bacterium | reverse complement strand
ACAGCATCAATACCAGTTACTGCAGCAAGTGAAGCAGTAATTAAGAATCCGGTTTCTCCAAATAATTCTAATGCTATCCTTGATAACAATTTAATTACAATATACAAAACAGCAAAAATAAGTGCTGGTTTTAAAGAAAAAACTTCATTACGTTCAATAGATTCTTCTGCGACATTAGTTTTACTGAATTTGTCCAATCTCATAAAAATGAATGTAGCAACTCCAAATCCGGAAATAAGAATTAAAAGTGTAGGAAAAATATAGCCAACAAATGCTGGATTAATGGGGAGAAGTATTATTGTCGCAGAGAAAAAACTTGCTAAAGTAGCCAAAAGTGCAGAAGCGACAAGTAAATCGATTTTTTTACGAACTTTACTTTGTACAGCTAAAGATTGTGTTGTTGCAGTAGAAGAAACAAAACCACCAACTAAACTTGTAAGTATTAAACCTTTTCCTTTTCCGATAGATCGTTCAAGTACATAGCCGGTAAATTCAACACCTGTAATGATTGCGACAATAAGCCATGTGGTAAATGGATTAATAATTTCTAAATTACCCCATACCTGTAAATTAATTTTTAAAGTTCCAGCTATCTGTGAGATATATGGAATTTGATTTAATGTATAAGATGCATTGGGTAAAAAGGGAAGCACTACTAAGGCAATCAGTGCATAGCCTATAAAGGCCATGAGTTCTCTGCGTTGTACATCTGCAACAATTACTTCAATCTGAGATTTAGTTGCCAAAATAAGCATAAGAACAACACCAATTGCGATAGTTAAAATAGTTGGGAATACTTCTAGTCCAATAAACATACCAATTAAGTAACAAAAGATAGTAGCGAGTTCTGTCGTGAATCCGATGTCTTTAGAAAACCAACTGCTAAATGAATAGTGAACTATGGTTAAGGTTAAAAAGCCGATAGAGATTACAAGAAAAATAGTTAGATAATTTGTATAAAGTAAACCTGCAATGGCGCCTAATGCCGTTATTAAAGAAAAGGTGCGAACGCCAATGTAAGCTTTGGAGGCATGCTTTGGTTCGTCAGGGCCATGTTTCTCATTTTTTTCATGGACTTCTCGTTCTAATCCAATTGCAGCACCAATTGCGAGTGATATAAGTAACTTTAATGCTGTTGTAAGTTCCATTATTAGCATTATAACTAATTTTTTTAGATTGATACTTATTCTTACATGAGTTTTACTATTTCAGAGTACTATTGAGGCAAATACTTACAATTGTTACATTATGAGGTGTTTGGTTATATTTTAAGTTTAGAATTATCATTTATAATAAAGACATGCTAATGAAGGCTCAAGAAATTCTGAATAAAGTACCCAAAGTTGAGTACGCAGATGTCAGAATTGTAGAGCAAGAAAGCGAAGATATAGCAACGAAAGATGGCATTGTGGAGGCCTTACAGTCTTCTACTTCTTTAGGTTACAATGTTCGGGTACTTCATAAAGGTGTTTGGGGATTTGCAGCTTCTCATGATTTTTCTACTAAAGGTGTTGATAAAACTATAAAGAAAGCAATGGAGATAGCCAATTCGTCATCTCAATATAAATCATCAGATGTAATACTGGATGAGTTGAAACCAATTAAAGATAGTTATAAAACTCCTATTAAAGAAGATCCATTTGCTGTTTCTACTGAAGAAAAAATAGATATCTTATTAAAAGCAGATAAAGCTCAACGAATTAGTCCAAAAATAATTATTTCTCAATCCTCATATCAAGCTAATAAAGAACATAAATATTTTGCTTCAACTATTGGTTCTCTTATTGAACAAGAAATCATTTGGACAGGTGCAGGTATAGAAGCTTCAGCTGTTGACGGTAACGAATTTCAAAATAGGTCTTTCCCAAATTCTTTCAGAGGTCAAAATAAAACATTAGGATTTGAGTTAGTAAGAAATTTGCATTTAGAAAAACAAGCTCCACGTGTTGCACAAGAAGCAGTCGATTTATTAACAGCAGATGTTTGTCCAACAGGTGAATTTGATCTTATTCTTGATGGAAACCAATTAGCGCTTCAGATCCATGAAAGTTGTGGTCATGCAGTAGAGTTAGACAGAGTACTTGGCTATGAAGCTTCTTATGCAGGAACTAGTTTTTTAACACCCGAAAAATTATTTAATTTTAAATATGGCTCAGACATTGTTAATTTAACAGCAGACGCTACAATTCCTGGTGGATTGGGAACTTTTGGATATGATGATGAAGGTACACCTGCACAACGAACATATTTAGTAAAAAAAGGTAATTTTCAGGATTATATTACTTCCAGAGATACAGCTCCACTTTTGAAAAAGATTAATCCAAAATATCATGGCAAAAGTAATGGTACAGTTCGGGCATCATCTTGGAGTAGGTTGCCAATGATTAGAATGACTAATATTAATTTAGAACCTGGTGGAGAAGAAGGAACTGGAAAAGCCTGGACACTGGATAAACTTATAAAAGACACTGAATACGGTATTTTTATGTCTACAAATAGATCGTGGAGTATTGATGATAAACGATATAACTTTCAGTTTGGAACAGAAATCGCATGGGAAATTAAAAATGGAAAATTAGGAAGAATGTTGAAAAATCCAACATATCAAGGAATTACACCACAGTTTTGGAATAGTTGTGATGCAATTTGTGGTCGAGATGAATGGCAAGTATGGGGAACACCAAATTGTGGAAAGGGTCAGCCAAGTCAAGTAATGTATACGGGTCATGGTGCGAGTCCAGCACGATTTAGAAAAGTGAAGGTTGGTGTTGTGAAATGGTAATTTAATATAACTATGTTAGGAGAAAAAAAACTAAAACAAATTGCAGAAAAAGTATTGAAATATTCGCGGTCAGATCAGACTGAAGTTTTGTTATCTGTTTCTGAAAATTCTTTAACTCGTTTCGCTAATAATCAAATTCATCAAAATATGGCATGGGATACTATTGGTATCTCTGTACGTGTAATTAAAGACAAAAAAATTGGTGTAGCTTCTACTAATAATTTTGAAGACAAATTTTTAAAAGAAGTGGTGGCAAAAGCAACTGAAATTGCATCTTTTCAACAACCAGATCCAGATTTTGTTTCATTACCAAAACCCAAAAAAATTCCTTCTGTTCCAAATGAAATTTTTAAAGCAACAGAAGCAGAATTAACAGAAGGTGTGCATAGTGTAATTGAAAAAGCACAAGAGCAATCATTAATTGCATCTGGCGCTTATGCACATGATGTTTCTGAATATGCTATAGCTAATTCACTTGGAGTTTGGGCATATCATGCTGGTAGTTCTTGTAATCTTTCAACCATTATTTTAGGAAGTAATTCGAGTGGTTTTGCAGCAGATGTTGCACGCGATATAAAAGGAATTGATGCAAAAAAAGTAGCAACAATTGCTGTAGAAAAAACATTGGAAAGTAAAGATCCAGCAGATATAGATCCAGGTGAATATGAAGTAATTTTGGAGCCTCAAGCAGTTTCAGAAATGATGGCATTTTTTCAGTGGTATGCACCAAATGCACGTATTTATCATGAACAGGCAAGTCCATTATCCGGAAAACTGGGGCAGAAAGTATTTGGAGATAATATAACAATAGTTGATGATCCTTTTCATCCTGAAGTATTTCCTATGCCATTTGATTTTGAAGGATATCCAAAAGAAAAAATGATTATTGTAGAAAATGGCATTTTAAAAAATATTGCGTATGATTCTTATACTGCTACTAAATATAAAGCAGTAAACACAGGACATGCTCTTCCAGCTCCTAATACACTCGGACCAATTCCTTTACATTTATATATTAAAGAAGGAGATAAAACCAGAGAGGAGATGATAAAAAAAGTTAAACGTGGACTACTAGTAACTCGTCTTTGGTATGTTCGAGTTCTTAATCCAAAAGCATTAAATGTAACCGGCATGACAAGAGATGGAACATTTCTTATAGAAAATGGGAAGATAGTTAAACCTGTTAAAAATTTAAGATTTAACCAAAGTATTCCCGATGCTCTTAATAATGTGATTGGAATTGAGAATAAATTGACACGACTTGCTAGTTTTGAAGGCGATATGATAAATTTGATGCCTACCTTACATGTTTCCAAATGGCATTTTACAAGTGGAACATTATTTTAACTATGAATAGTACAACATTTATTAAAACAGAAAACATTATTAAAATTAACCCAGATGCTACGTTATCTTCTGCATTATCTAAGTTATCTAGTTCACATGATGCTGCTTTTATTTTTTCAGAAACTGGAAGTTATTTAGGTGTTATTAATCCGTATTATACAGTTATTAAAAGTTCACTTCCTGGTAGTACTAAGGTAGAAAATTGTGCTTTTCATCCGCCACGCATATCTGTAAATGATTCATTAGAGCGTATTGCACAACAGATGACAGAATCGAAAATTCATTATTTACCAGTTTTTGACGATGCACAACATTTTATCGGAATAACTTCAGGAAGAAGAATATTACGAGAAATTTTGAAATTGCCGATTTCTAAAACAACTGTTTTAGAAGTATTTCAATCTAGAAACGGTGGAGTGGTATCTGTATATGATAACGATACCATTAATACTGCAATGAATTTATTTAAAGAACATAAAATATCAAAACTGGTGGTTATTGATAAGAATATGAAGTTACAAGGAATTTTAAGTTATTATGATCTGACACCTTATTTAGTGGCTTCGGGGAAAGGTAAAAATCAAGAGAAATCCATTAATTTGCATGAAAAGAATCATTTTATGAATATGAAAGTAAAAGGTTATGCAAAAAAAACGGTTCTTGTCGTTTCACCACAAGCAACAGTATCAGAAGCTATAACTGAAATGATTACACGTGGTGTAGGAAGTGTAATTATTATTGATGGTGAAAGTAATCCATTAGGAATTGTAACAACAAAAGATATTTTTAATTTGTTGAAGCTAATTGGAAACAAAAAACCTGCTAAACTAATTTCAAAACATATATCTAAAAAGAATGAAGATATTATTAATGACTTTATGCACTATGTATCTGAACATACACAACGTCTTAATACAATTAAAAATGTAAGAGTGCTTGTCGATGAAGAAAGAAATGGCGAATTATTTAAAATTTCAGTATATATTATGCCTAAAAAAGGAAGACAATTAGTAATTTCTAAAGAAGGAAAAGAATTACCTGATATGATTAAAGAAGTAAAGAAAGCATTACAATCTCAAATAACTGAATAATATTTATGAAAGTTCTTATTACAGGTGGAGCAGGTTTTTTAGGCCTTCATATTGCTCATTATTTTCATCAAAAAAAATGGCAGATACGATTACTTGATATAGGTATATTTCCTAAAGAAGAGTATCCAAAAGGTACAGAATATATTCAAGGAGATGTTCGTGACAAAGAAAAAGTAAAGGAAGCTATAACAGGTTGTGATGTCGTAATCCATGCAGCTGCAGCTTTACCACTACGAAGTAGTCATGAAATTATGACTACAAATGTAGATGGAACAAGAAATATAATGCAAGAATGCTTGAAACAAAAAATTCAACGCGTAGTTTATATTTCTTCTACTGCGGTCTATGGTGTCCCTAAAACTCATCCAGTTTATGAAACAGATCCAATGGTAGGTGTTGGGCCTTATGGACATAGTAAAATTGGAGCTGAAGAAGTTTGTCGAGAATATCGTAAAAAAGGATTAGTTGTAACTGTTATTAGACCAAAAACTTTTTTAGGAACACATCGTTTAGGAGTTTTTGAAATTTTATTCGATTGGATTAAAGATGGGAAAAAAATTCCACTTATAGGAAATGGAGAAAATCATTATCAGCTTTTGGAAGTTGATGATTTAGTTGAGGCAATTTATACCTGTATTGTTCATAAAAAAGATCAAGAAATAAATACAGAATTTAACGTCGGAGCGTTACAATTTAGTCACATTAAAGATGATTTGCTTGCAATGTTTAAACAAGTAAAATCCAAGTCAAAAATTATGGCAACACCTGCTGGCCCAATAAAAACTGCTCTATATATCTTTGAAAAACTAAATCTTTCACCATTATATGCTTGGGTCTATGCCACAGCTGATAAAGACTCTTTTGTTTCTATTGAAAAAATTATGAAGGCTACTGGTTGGAAACCAAAACATTCAAATACAGAAGCATTAGTAAAAGCGTATAAATGGTATGAAGATCATTATGACGAAATTAAATCTCGTGGTTCTGGAACTACACATACAGTCGGTTGGAAGCAGGGGATACTTGGCCTTTTTAAGAGGTTTATGTAATATTGTATGAAAATTATTCATATTACCGTACTTCTTTTTTTAATTGTTATTCTGGCATCAGCTCTTCGCATTTGGAATATCTCAACAAATCCTGCAGGGTTTTTTGTGGATGAAGCAAGTCATGGACTTGAAGCACATAGTATTTTGACGACAGGTAAAGATACAAACGGTAAACAATTTCCTGTTATTTTTAAAGCAGTTGGAGACTATCGTGATCCAGTTATGATTTATTCCACAATTCCTTTTGTATATTTGTTTGGTTTAAATGAATTTGGAGTTCGTATAACGAGTGCAGTATATGGTATTTTAGCTGTCATAATGATTTATTTCGTGGGTAAAGAATATTGTAATGAAAGAATTGGCCTTTGGGCAGCGCTGTTGCTTGCAATTTCACCTTGGCATGTACTTTTTAGTAGAGTAGGATTTCAGCTTATTTCTTCTGTTTTTTGGTTACTTTTTACACTGTATTTTCTTCATAAAAGTTTTAAACAAATGTATTATTACGGTTTGGCAGCATTTGGGTTACTACTATCTTTTTTTTCATATAGTACAACCAAAATGTATATACCATTTCTTGTTATGTTTCATCTTTTTACATATACAAGTCAGTGGCGAGCATTATTGAAGAAAAAATATGTTATTGGAGTAACAATAGCATTATTCGTTATAACGATTTTATTATTGCAACCTTCGATAGAAAATGGTGATTTTTTTAGAAGATGGAATCAAGTAGATAAACAATATTCCATACAGGAAATGTTCGAGTCATATCGAAATCATTTTTCTCCACATTTTTTATTTATTACGGGAGATGCAGAATTTCCTAATCAACAAGTTAAACGTCATTCTATACATGGTTTAGGAGAATTATATTGGTTTCAACTTATATTTTTAGTTGTCTCCATGATTCCATTTATTTTTTCAAAAAAAGAAAGAATGAAATTATTATTCTGGGTGTTGTTTTTATATATTTATCCTTTAGGGACGATATTTACTTCAATAGAGCCGCAAGCATCAAGAAGTATTTTAGGAGTAATACCGTTTACAATCTTAACCGCATACGGCATTGAAGAAATAGTTAAACATCTAAAAACAAGTCTATTAAAAAAATTATATTATGCTTCTTTTTTAATTGTTATTTCAGTATCAATATTTCTTTTTTCCATAGCGTTGAAAAATTATCCTTTAAGTGGCGCAGATTATTGGGGATGGCAATATGGATATAGAGAATCTGTGAAATATGCTTTAGAGCATCAGCATGAATATCAACATATTCTAATAACACACAGATTTAACATGGGAATGGAGTTATTAACTTTTTACAATAAAGAATATTATTGCAATACTTGTGACATAATTCAGAATCCAATTTCCATAGATGTAACAAAAAAACAATTGTTTATTTTACGTGCAGATGATATAAAAGAAGCTGCCAATTTATATCCAGATTTACTATTTAGTCAGCATACTGTAATAAAATTACCTAATGGGGCATCAGAATTATTTATTGGAGAATTTATAGAACCTAATTCATCTTCCTAAAAATCATAATTTTTGGATGATCATATACAGTGAATGATTCATCTGCATTATCATCCATAATTTCAAAAGTCCATGAGCCTAAAGATAAGCGAGGATAACTACTGAATTCAGCAATTTTTTCAAAACCAAATTTTTCACTAAATAATTGTTGATAATAAGATGCAGTTATTGGATAGCAAGACAAGTATTTTTCACAATCATTTAATTTTTGTAAAGGTGTATATAAACGATTTGAAGCAACAATTATATAATCGGACCTATTAAGTTTGCGTTTTAACTCTTCCCATTTTAATTCATCATCAGGTCTATCATATAAGGTCATTTCTTCATAGATATATTTCCCAGGATCATATACTGGCACTCGATCATCCCAGTGTTCTACAGCGAGTGTAGAACCGGTTGGAATGTATGTATAAATCCATTCGGTGGCTTGAATTCTTGTTGTTTTAGTTGAATAAATATTTATGAAAGCAAATGTCCATAAAAATATAAAAATAAAACATACAAACATTATTAATTTTTTTCTTTTTTCTTTTAATCCTGAAAGACCTTCATAAGCTCCATAGCCAGCAATGATTGCAAAAAATGGATACATAAGAAGCATATATCTCATAAATTTAACTGCAGATTTACCAATGATTAAGAAATAAAGTATATAAAAAAGATAAAAAATAACGACTAAACTGATTTCTTCTTGATGATGTTTAAACCATTTTTTTAATATAGAAAGTTTAAATTGAATGGTATGCTCATATATTCCAAGTAAGAAAAATCCAAAAATGAATGGTCCAAGTCCCCAGATTGCAATATTTTTAATGTAGTACCAATAGGGAAGAGTACCTACATACTGAAGGGTATAAGGGAAAATATATGGATCTGAATTCATTTTAAGTTGAAGTGAAATTTCATGTAAAAATTGTTCAGAATGAATAAATCCATAAGGCATAAACAGAAAAGAGAATAAAAGTGTAATACAAGCAACAATTAATCCATGAAGAATCGTATTAATGATTTTTGTTGTCCAGTTACCTTTAATTGCTAATAAAAGAGCTAATCCAATAACTGGTGCAAAAAGCATTGCTGTAACTTTGGTAGTAATAGCTGCAGCAAAAATAACGCCAATAAAAAATTGTTTTCTGGTAGTTGGTTCTTTTACATATCTTAAAATTGTATAAATAAGTAATGTTCCAAATAGATTTAAAAAAGTATCGACAATAAAAAAATGTGTATTTTGAATAGGGAAGAAAGCAAAAATATAAAAGAACATCGCAAATAAAGCTACTTCTTTTTTTTCAAAAAGTAATTTTGCAATTTTATATATAACTACGATAACTACTAAATCATTAAAAAGAGAAAGGCATCTTCCAACATATAGCATGCCGTCATAATTAGCTATAGGTTTTTGAAACAATATTTCTAGTATTTGACTTACACCTTTTAAAATGTATACTGGCAGACTTCCATAATTAAAAAAATCAGGATTAAGCTGATTCCAAAAGTGAATTCTATCTGCAACCATAATGAGCATTCTTTCATCTGGATGGAAATGAAGCCCTTGATCCCAGTTAATACCCACAAATCTAAGTATAAAAGCAGTTATTAAAAGAATTAAAAATATGTTGTTATTCTTCAGAAAAGAAACTATTTTTTTCATATTAAAATTCATCAACTTTCTTTTTTAGAAAATTCATAGCTTCTTTCAGCGAGAGGTATTTAAGATCGTAAGGTATATGATTATCAAACAAATTAGTAATCCATATACTTTTGGTTTTAGTTGTTTTATTAATATGTTGGACGATATCCCAGTTATCTTCTACAAAGTAGTCTAAACCAAGCTTATTAATCATTTCTTCTTTAAAATGATGTGGTTGTTTATTGTTTTTATTATGAAATGTTTCTTTAAAAATTACCTTCGCATTGATTTTTTTTAGCCAGTTTTCAAAGTCACCCTTTAAGCTGTCATAGCGACTTGTAATAATATATGGTTCTATCTTTCCCTGTTTAACTAATTGTTCAATTTCATTAATACCAGCTGCCGGAAACATACTTGACCAATGAACAATTCGCCAAACAAGTTGTTCAATTGGGCTTTTGGGATAGTAAAAATGTACTGAACCATTTTTTTTCTTAGGAAGAACACTTTTAATAGCAATGGTGATAGGTCTAAAAATACGTGCAGGATTGTAGAGAAGAACGCCATCAAGGTCGAAACCTATTTTAATTTTTTTATTTTGCATAACTATAATTGATTATAGATGAATTTTTATTATACTTGATACCATACAATGTAGCAGAGAATAATTGCTACAACTATTATTTTGTTTATGTTACCAATATTACTTGATCTTTGGCTAATTAAGATTTATACACAAGGAGTATTTCTTGTTCTTGCATTTTTATGGTCTACTTTTTTAGTATGGAAGAATGTAACGCTGACATCTTATAAAGAAGAAGATGTTTTTGATGGTATTTTCTTATCACTGTTTGGCGGTTTGTTTGTTGGACGCATATTTTATGTGGCTTTACATTTTGAAGATTTTGGATTAGATTTCCTAAAATTTATTCTGATTAACGGTTATCCTGGCATTTATCCTATCGGTGCAATACTAGGCTTTATTCTGTCACTCTACTTATTTACACTTTCAAGGAAGATTTCTTTTTTGCAGCTTATCGATTATATTATTGCACCATTATTTCTAGCTGTTGCTATAGCAAAACTAGGAGCATTTTTTTCTGGTTCGGAAATCGGCACACAAACTTCTTTTTTTCTATCATTAAAATATCCAAATTTAGATGGTACTAGACACTTAACTCCTTTATATGAAAGCATTTTATTTTTTATTGCTTGTTTCTTTTCAAACAAAATTGTAAGTCAAATTAGAAGAGAAAACTTATCCGAAGGCTTTAATTTATGGTTTTTTGTTTGGGTGTTTAGTGTTGTCACATTAGCCTTTGATCCACTCAAATCTTTTAGGGTAGAGGTATGGGGGATTACGTTTGATATGATTGTTAGCAGTATAATGCTCTTGACAGTGAGTATATACTTCATCTATTATTTTAGGAAATTAATAATGAAAAGATTCTCTGGATTATTTTCCTTCGGAAAACCTAAAAAAGAAAAATCTTAAAAATATATTTATGAAAAAAAATCAGATTGAAGAAATAAAAAAAAGATTAGAAACAGATTTTGAGGAAATTAAAGTTCGTATGGTAGAACTTAAAAAAGCAGATCCATTTAGTGATCCAGATTATTCTAATGATAATGCAGCAGTTGATAATGATGTCCGTGAGCAAGAAGCTCATCAACGAATTGAGGCAGAACTTGAAACATTAAAAGATAAAAAAGTAAATATTGAGCAAGCATTAAAGCGTATTGAAAAAGGTAATTATGGATTTTGTAAAAGATGTAATAAAGAAATTCCAGAAAAACGTCTGGAATTAGTACCAGAAACAAGCTATTGTGTAGATTGTGAATCAGTCATGAAACGATAAGATAGAACTTGATGTAAATTTATGCTAGAGTAGAGAAATGTCATCAAGGCCTTCAAAAATAATACATTCTTACTATAGATATATTTATATAGCAGTAGCTATTTTTATTGTTATTTACTTCCTATTTAAATTAGTACAGTTATTTACTAGTTCATTATTTTTTGTTGATAATAGTCGTATTAATATATTGTTCTATGGCCAAGAAACTGCATATTATTCTATAGATAAAAAAGATGCTCGCCACTATGTAATGTACTTTCCAGCAGATATTAAAATGCAAGTGCCTGGTGGATACGGAACGTATCGTGTAGGTTCGTTGGGTAAGCTTGCCAAACTTGATTCTAATTTTGAGCTACTTAAAAAAACGTTTTCTGTTGGTACCACATCGTTTGTTACGTACTATTTTTATGATGATGTAGATACTGTTTTTTATGGAAATACAGTTCCTGAAGAAAGAAAAAAACCAAAAATTTCAGATATCTGGTTTTTAAAATCAAATGCAGGATTTTTTGATAAGTTATATTTAACTCTTACTTTTTTACAAAAGAAAAAGGATGAATTTTACATTATAGCTTATCAAGAAAAGGAAAATAAAGCTTTAAACGATGTTTTTTTTCAGGAAGAATCTTTTATTAAAAATAGCATAGGTTTGTTATATCAGTCACAATATCGAGATGAGCAAAAAAGTATACAAATACAATATGCAACATCATATGATGTTGCACAAAGTGTAGGAAGTTTATTAGAAGGGAATGGAATCCGTGTAAGTGATATTAGTATCGATTTAGAAAAGAATAAAAACTGTATCATTATTGAATCATCAGAGGTGCCATCTAGAACTTCACAAGATCTTGCAGCCTTTTTTAACTGTCCTATTCAAAAAAGAAAAACGGATGTTTATGACATTGTTTTTATACTAGGCAATGAAGAAAAATCTTGGGAGATAGTTAATTAGTAGGAAGTTGTGACTGTAATTGTAAAGCAGCCACATGATTTGGATCAATAGAGAGTGTTTTATTAATAAATAATAAAGTCTGAGCATAGTTTTTTTCAATATAAGAAATATATGCCAAAATATAGTATGTATCAGCATTTGCAGTGTTCTTATTGATTAAATTTTGAATTACTTGTCTAGCAATATCTTTTCGTTCATAGAGTACAAAAAGTTCAGCAATACGATTTTGTATATTTGGATTGTCTTGATCCTTAATTTGAGCTTCATTTAAGTAATAAGCTGCTGCGTAATATTCTTGACTTTGCATCATGCGAAGAGCTTCATTGTAAATAAGTTCAGATGGTTGATTGAGTGTTTGTATTTTTGTATCAAATCCATGTTCCATATAGATATGCCCCAAATTGCGTACTGCAGTTAACGAAGAGCTAATAGAAAGCGCCTGAGTATAATATTTTTTTGCATCTTCATAATTATTTTTTAGTACATAGTAACCTGCTAAATCATTGTATGGCCTAACAGAATAAGGAGAAGTTTCCATTGTAGCAAAAGCTAATGTTTCAGGATTTTTCCAATCTTTGTTCCGGGCAATAGTTCGAAACGAGTAGAGTAGAACTATAATTGTTGTAATAATAAAAGCTAAATACTTGATTTTATATTTGCTTTCTATATGAAAAACAAGGAGGCCAATTAGCGTAGTAAAAAAACCAGTTCCAAGATATAAATATCTTTCTGCAATAAACCACGTAATTTTTTTAGGACTAAGTACAGGAAGTATAAATATAAGTAAAAGAATTAATATGCCAGCAATTTTTTTATTTTGTTTAAGGCTCCAGATAATTGCCAAAATATATATTACAAAAGAAGTGTACATAAGAAGGTAAGTAGTAGTTGTTATTCTATTTCCATCATAGTAGATTGTTAAATTTTGAGGATAAATATAAAGTCGTAGCATGCTATATATAGTAAATGGATATCCTTGAATAACTGGAGTTAAAGATTGTTCATTTTGAAGAGTTTTGCCTAATTCATTTCTACTTAATAGTCGTTGTGTAAATTGTCCTGAAAAATTAAAAATAATAAATAACATGACGAGCGGAATACAAATACCCAAAAAAAGTTTATACAATTGCTGGTGTTGTTTTTTTTCTAAGAAAAAAAAGTCGAAAGTTACAATTATAAAAGGAAGGATAAATACCCATGCATGTCTAATAAAAATTATATCTAACGCGAAAAGTAGACAGATTACATATATATATCTTTTACTGCTTGTTTTTCTATATGCAATTAACGAGAGGATGGATAAGAAAATAATAATAGCCATAACTATATAAAATTGCGCACTGACCCAGTTAATTGTTTCAGTGGTAATAGGGTGTACCACAAACAATAAACTAGCTATAAAGGCTATTGTGCGGTTATAGGTGTATTTAATTATTAGGAATAATAAGTATGCTGCAATTGCATGATTCGTTATTGCAAATATACGAAGTGGAGTAGGATTTAAACCAAAGTAATTATAATTTAATGCATAAACTATTTGTTGAATATTAAGAGTACTAATACTCTGGGGAATGTTGCGTATGCCTTCATTTTCAATATATCCTGGTAAATCATCTACAACTGCAAAATCATTGTTGATTGAGTTTCCAAAGACAATAAAAGCTATTATAAAGAAGAATAAAAAATAAATACCTGTAGAGCGTAATAATGCTAATATGAGAGTTTTATGATGCATAGATAATAGCATTTATCATAGCAAAATTTAAATTAAATAAGTATTTAAGATAGAGAAGTAATACTAATTAGGTTATAATTGATTAGTTAAGATATTGATTGATACAGTATGGTTTTACTAATTCTTGCAGGAATATTTATAGTATCTTTTTTATTAGCTCTTGGTTCTATGAAAGATTTTCATGCTCCAAGTGAAATAATGCGTATGATTTCTATGAAAAAAGTGAGAGGTTCAATTGTATTTTTTAAAAATAAAGTTCAACATTATTCTTCTTCCTCTTCTTCTTCTACTTCAACATCAAAATGATCTAGGCTTTCTTTTTCTTCCTCTTCAAATTCACCCCATTGTTCATCTTCAATATCAATTTCATCATCATCATCTTCTGTTTTTTCTGCATCGTCATCTTCTTCAATATCATCATGTTCAGCATTATCTTCTTCTTCCTCATCTTCTAATTGATTAATATCCGTTAACATAACATGAGGATTAGATGGAAATGATGGATATTGCTTTACTTTTTTTCCTTTTTCAATTTCACGAATAAATACAATTACTTCAGTTAAATCTATTTCTTTAATATAAATTTTGTATTCACTATGTTCTTTAATAAAGTAGAGAAGTCTTTTAGAGATATCATCAGGAAGTGTACCTATATATTCATTATCTAGTGTTCTAACTTCAAGACGTCGTTTTTTTTCTTTCAACATCATTTCTTCACCAA
Source organism: uncultured Gammaproteobacteria bacterium (assembly GCA_964610165.1). Lineage (GTDB taxonomy): Bacteria > Patescibacteriota > Microgenomatia > UBA1406 > GWC2-37-13 > MFZZ01. The sequence continues at coordinate 48,924 of CAZSUZ010000003.1, read as the reverse complement.
TAGTACGACCTGCTAAATCTTCTTTCTTACCTAAGTTTACAAGTTGTATAGTTTTTGTTTTTCCAGGAATTTCTAAAAATAGATTTGGATCATATTTAACTGTAGTACTTGATTTAGCTTTCTTTTTAGAATCGAGTACTTCTATTTTTTCTAAATGTTCAATTGCAATATTATTTTTTGGTTGAATTTTGAGCGCTTTTTTATATTGTTTTTGAGCTTCTTTAAGATTATTTGTCTGTAGATATGCGTACCCTAATCGAAGATGTGCATCTATATTTTCAGAGTCAGCTTTAAGTATATGTGCGTTTAGTTCAGTAGCCTTTTCCCACTGCGCATTTATAGCTGCATCAATTGCTTGTTGTTCTAATAAATCAATATTTACCATTTCAATGAGTATAAGCAAATTATCCAAGAAGTCAAGAGCAAAAAATGTCCGATTTGAGGATGTTTTAGGTATATAATTACACTATGAAAATAAACATATTTTCACAAATTAAATCTTTTCTAGAGCCTTTTTACGATAAATGGTTTAAATTTATTAATATTATTCCTAAGCGTATCCGTGTTGTTATTTGTACAGGGATAATGATGCTTACTTTACTAGTGAGTAGTTTTTTTCCATTTAGTGAATGGTGGTGGTTTTTTGGAATAGTGTTAGTTATTGTGGCTTACGCAACAACTTATATTGCAGTTTTTGAAGGAATTGATGGGGTAGAGTGGTATATGTTATTTATTATGCCTATATTTCTTACAATAGCTCTGTATATTTTTTATTCACTTTTACCAGTTCGCTGGTTAACAAGAATTCCTTTCTTGTTTCTCTTTGGACTTACATACTATGCCATGCTTCTTGCCTCAAATATTTTAAATATTGGTGTAGATAAAAGTCTACAACTATACAGAGCAGCTTTCTCCGTCAATTATTTGATGCAAGTATTTATAGTGTTCTTGTTAACTCAAGTATCATTAACGTTTAAACTTTCTTTTATCTTAAATGGCATTGTGTTATTTGTAATTGGTCTTATATTATCTTTACAACTCTATTGGTCCGTAAATCCAGAAGCGACATTTAATAAAAAGTTATTATTGTATGGTATAGGAATGGGATTGGTGCTTTTAGAAATAGCTGCCATTATTTCATTCATACCATATAAAACAAATGTAGCAGCACTTATATATACAGCTCTTTATTACAGTCTAAATGGCATTATTTACCATTATCTTGATGGGAGACTATTTAAGAATACTGTTCGTGAATATGCCTTTGTATCTATATTCGTATTTTTTATTGCGCTACTTACACTAAATTGGTAATACAAATAAAAATAAAAATTTTCTGTAAAGATTTATAACACATGCCACAACAAGTAGAGAAGAGAGGAGAGGTGAGTGCTTTGAGTTTAAATGTGTCAAAAAATGCACGTTCGTGAGGAATTATAAATATCCTATAATAATTAAAATAGAGAAATACTATAAGATATAAAATTACACGTACGGATATCTTTTGATACTGTTTCTAACACTCTTTATAATTCATTGCTATTAATGTGGATAAGTAGACGGATTCGAGCTCAAAACACTCTATTTACATTGTTGTATTGCTCTAAATTATGATGGCAATTTTTAATTAAATGTGAACAAGTGTAATAAAAAGGCTCTCCATCAAGCTTATTTGAACATATAATTTTCCCTTATAGATGATCTCCGGAGTGGGGTCTCTTCCAAAACCTGTTATGTCCAAAGAGAGGTGAAATACACTAAATAGTGGGAAAAATATACATTAAAGAGAAAAATAAAAAAGAGAATATATTTAAATAAATTAATTACTTCATAATATGCACTCTTTATATATTGACCAAAAATTGCGGTAAATACAGCTAGAGAACTAAGGATGCATAACGTCGTAAATTGTATCTTTTACGACGTCTAGCCCAAAAGGAGCGAGAGGAGAGCGATTTTTGATGTTTTTAATAATTCGTGTTTTATTAGTTTTTATTTTCTTTTTTATTTTTGGATTTCTTTTGATATCTGTTTGCTTAGTTCTCTTCAGGCTCTTTTAGTTTAGTTTTTACCGCATTTACTACTTCCCTATTATATTGTTGTGACAATATAAATAGCCTAATTTATGCGTAATACTCCTCTATTTATGAGTTTTTTTTAGGTGAGTGTCAAGTATAGATCGTTGTATTAATAGAAAATAATAGAGCTTGTTGTAGTATGATGAAGATTAAATGCCGCGTTTGAAGGCTAAATACTTATCTATTAAGTAACTTTTTATGTATAAAGGAGATATAACATAGTCATGAGTTGGAATATAATCAACCTCAAATCCGCCAAAGCCACGCTTAAATAAGCTTAATCCTTGCCAAGCGCGAGGAGTACGGCCTGGTTTATAAATACCATAAAAGTTATAATACGTACAACCACGACGTTTTGCTTCTAACATAGTTTGCCATTGCAATTGATATGTTACAGGATACTCAGAATGTGTCGAAGCACCTTGATGATAGAAGCCTGTTGTATTTGTGAAGAGGACTAACGATGCTGCCAAATATTTTGAAAGGCCTTCTTGGTCAAAATTCGAGGGCATTCTTCCTAAGAGCACTGTAGCAGCCTTTTCTGCATTAAATGCTTCAAACTCTGCATTTATATACGATTTTGGAAAAGGAGTAAAGTGTTCTCGGGTAAAAGTTTGTTCGTATAGCCGCCAAAATTCGTCAATTGATTCTTGCGTTGTATATTGAGTAATCTCTATTGCATCTTTAATTCCTTTTTTAACTAAATAGCGAGTATTTTTTCTCATGCCTTTAAGAAGATCTTCTTCTGATTGAGAAATATCTACAGCCCACATAGTTTCTGCGTGCATATAAATTGGCGCAGTTCTATATCCAGCTTGTTTTAAAATATCCCCATGCTGAGGCAAATTTGAGAGGATAGGTGCCATTCTAATAAACCGATATCCTTCTGCTTGTCCAAGTTCTGAAAGATAATTTGTTACTGTATTGAGTACGTTTAAAATGACTGATTCATTATTTGGTTGTATTGTCACAGAAAGATTTTCTGAGGGGATATTAAAAATTGGACCATGAGGAATAAATAAAAAATTGCCACGTTTTGATCTAATCTTTATAACTAATGCTATGGTAATAAGTTTTTTATTGTCATAAATGCCTAAACGAAGTATTTCGTAATTAAGTTTTTTTTGAAATTCACCCCATGCCCAAGTATGATGTAAGGAAGGCGCGTTATTACTAGAAAAAAACTCATTCCAGATATTTTTATTAGTTATTTCTTGAATAATCATTGGTTGTTTTTAGCTATGGCATTAATATGTTTAACAATTGTTTGAGCTTGTTTTTTATTAACAAACGTCGGTAAATTAAGAATGGTATCTGTTATTTTTTCTGCGTTAGGACAAGAACCTAATACATATTGCATGTTTTTAAGTTTAATCTCTTTTGGAGCAATAACCTGGTTATACCATAATCCAAGTAATATATTTTTTTTCTTTAACTTATTTAATATTTTATTCCTATCGTCTGTAAGGTATGGATATCTGAGATATGCTTGGTTTGTTAATTTAGATTGTCTAAATTTTTCTTGATAATATTTGGCGATGAATATTTTTTTACGATAAACGTCGTTAAATCTATTTAGCTGTTGAAGAATAAATAAAGCAGAAATATTTGGAAAAGCTTTTGCATAATGTTCATCAAATACTCCATCTTTCTCTTTTTTTGTTATTTCTGGTAACAATAATTGTAAATAGTTAGCAATGAGATGTATAACTTTACCGATACCTATCGGGTATGTAGCTTTTATTAACACACTTAGAGCTTTGTAAAGAACTATTTTAAAAAGAAATAATGTGTTTGGATACTGTTGGTTTTTTTCAATTTTAGATAAATTGCTAGCAATTTTTTTATTACTTGAAACAATTGCTCCACCAAATACGCCAGAAAGTGGTTTAGATCTTCCAAATGATACTAATAAAGAAGTTTGTTGAGACTTTTTATTAAACATTGTTGGTTCAAAACCATGAGCAACATCCTCAAGTACTGTAATTTTTTTTTCTTTAGCAAACGCAATTATTTTAGATCTAAAGCTTGGTGTTATGCCGAATGTATGCTGTAAAATAATAACTTGTGTATTTTCTGTATATTTCTTTTTCAAATCGTCAAAATCCATAGAAAAATCTTCAGAAGTTATATCTACGTATACGGGAGTTAGATTTTGTGCAAGAATTGGTAGAATTACAGCTTCACAAGTAAAACCCTGTACAAGTATCTCTGATCCTTTTTTTAGATTAAGAGATTTTAAGTAATGATATAGAGCACAACGGCCAGTTAAAAATAAATAGATTTCACTTGAGTCTGCAAAAAAACGTTTTCGAAGTCTTTGACGTAATTTAGTCACCTCTTTCCCCTTCTTCCATTTCCATGGCTGAAAAAGCATTTTTACAGCAAATATACCATCGTGAAGAGTTTCATTTGGTGCAAATTCTACTGAAATCATAAAAAATACATATAAATTACGTAAGTATACATTCTATAAAAGTTTTTGGAAATTTTCCTTCAATAAGTATCGCAGAATGTTTATCTATTGAAGTAAGAAGTTTATTTGGGATTTCATCAACGTCGTTAAATGTAACAATACTCTTTTGATATTTTTTACTTGATAATTCACTAAATAATTTATCAGTTGTATACAATACAATATTTGTCTTAACTAATTCATCTAGTATGCGTTTATATGAAAGTCTCTTCTCTACTCCCAATTCGATAATGCCTTGAGAAATAATAATTTTTTGCTTATGAGGAAATTTTTTTAAAGTTTTGATCGCTGAAATGAATCCGTCTACATTAGAATTTACGCCATCATTTATAACAAGAGATTTTTTATGTCCAGAATGAAGGGATAGTTTACCTGTAATTGGAGATAAATAAGAAATGGCTGTTTGAATATTTTTAATAGGAACTCCTAGATCTAATGAAAGAGCAATTGCAGGAAGAAAATTTTCAATTGTATGTTCTCCTAAAAGTTTTGTTTCAATAACAAAGGATATATCTTTATAAGTAATTTTTGCTTTTTGAGAATATGGATCTGAGGTTATCATATCAGCATAAATAGTATTTGATTTAGCCATCCCATAAGTAATAGTTTGACCTTTAATTTTTTGCTTGATGTACGTATTTGCAGGTGAATTTTGTGGTACAAATACAGATCCTGTTTCTGGTATTTTTCTTAAAATATATGTTTCTTCTTTAATGAGATTCTCCCGACTTCCATACAAGTCAAGATGCTGGTTACCTAGTCCGGTTAAAATAGCATATTGTAGAGGTATATAATAGGATGCTTTTCTAATTTCACCTTTTTTATATGCTCCAAATTCCGCAACAAAATATTTGGTTTGTGGTTTTAAATTATTAATAATTGAAATTGCGACACCAACATCTGTATTGTAATTTGCATCTGTTTTTGCTGTTAAATATGTTGTTGTAAGAATATGATACAGGTATTCTTTAACTGAAGTTTTACCATAGGAACCAGTCACACCGATAAAAATTGTTTTGGTGTTTTTAATTTTTTCTTGAGCTTTTTTAATAATGATTTTTCTTTGAATCATTGCGGGAAATTTAGTTAAAAATACCCCAATTGAAACTAAAACTAATGATATTGCTGGTGTAAACGGTAGTATGAATGTGAGAAAGTAATAAATAAATGGAACTTCAAAAGTTGAAAGAAGTAATAACAATAGAATAAAAATCATGTAAATAACAATTAATCCATTTCGGAATGATTTAGCTGGATATTTTATTTGAAATGAATATAGTAGTGACTGTATTCCTTCTTCTTTTAAATATGAAATAAATCTGTCAAATCTGTACTCTTTTATTTGAAATAGATAAATATAATGAAAGCTTTTTAAAAAAATAATCAGCAGTGATAACAAAATAAGAGTAAACATGTTAAATAAAAGTTCTTGTCAATTGAATACGGATTTAATTATACGTTAAGGTGTTATAAATTTAAGTAGAGAAAAAAGATTTAATTTCAAACCAAACTTCATTTGGGTATTTTAAGGGTAAATTATGACGCACATTAGGAAATACTTTAAGTAATGCATGAGGAATATTTTTCTTTAATTCATATGCCAATAAAACCGGTGTCATAGTATCTTCTTCTCCCCATAAAATAAGTGTGGGTATTTTTATTTTTGCTGTTAGGTTAGTTAAATCTTGGGTTACTATTTTTCTAAAGTTACTTTCAAGATGAGGATATTTCATAAGATCGGAACCTTTATGGAATAGTTTGTAATACACCTTTTTTGCGTATGGAGCTATTATATTTAAAATGGGGTTTTCTTTTGGAACCATTTTAATTAATTTAGCAGATTGTGAAATTTTATTTTCTCTTTTATAAGAAGAATTACTAAGAACTAATGTATCTATCAGCCTGGGATAATGAGAAGCAATATAAATACCTAGTGCACCACCAAATGAATGTCCAACATAGTGAGGTTTTTTTAGGTCGAGTGTTTTTATAAAGTGACCTATTAAATCTGCATAACCTTCTACTCCCCATTCAGGTGGTGGATTATCACTTTTTCCAAATCCCGGCAAATCTATCAAAATTGCTTGATATTTTTTTGAAGCTAATGTCCCTAATTTAAGAAGACTATATAAATTACCACCCCACCCGTGTACAAACAGAATTGGCTTTCCTTGTCCTATAATTTTGTAGTGAATCTTTCTGTTATCAATTTTTAGATACATTAAATAAACTGCTTTATAATTCGTAATTGTTACTGTGAGTTTGAATCATTCAGTAATATTTGTTTAAATTCTTCTATTGTTGCAGGATTGGCGAGTTTTTTTCCGTTTAAGAAAAATGTTGGTGTTCCTTGTACTCCCACCTTTGTGCCAAGAATGAAATCATTCTGTACTTTGTCTTGAATTTCTTTTGATTTCATATCGGTATTAAATTGTTTTTCATTTAATTTTAGTTTTTTTGCATATCCTACAAATGTTTCAACTGGATTTTCTTCTCCACTCCAAGCATTTTGATTTTCAAATAATAAATCATGCATTTCAAAAAATTTGCCTTGTTTACCGGCTGCTTCTGCTGCGTATGCTGCTTCACGTGCATGTGGATGAGCAGCATCTAATGGGAAATGTTTGTATATAAAGGTAACATTATCTGTTACTTCTTTATCTTTAGAAAGTTCTTTTAAAAGGATACTATGATATTGAGCGCAAGCTGGACATTGGAGATCACTAAACTCTACAAGAATTCGTTGGTTTTTTTTTGACCATTTAGTATTATCTGTACTTTGCACCTGTTTTAGTTCGGGATATTCTGTAACTTCTGGTTTACTAGTAAGCATATATGCACCAACTAAAAAACCTAACATAACTATCACTGATACAGCAGTTATTATTATTGTGTTTTTATTCATAGTCGAATTATAACGAATTAAAAATGAGATTGCATGTTTTGAGACGTTTCACGAATGGGAGAAATATATGCTTGATTTCTATGGTTAAATATAAATCTTACAAGTATTTTATAGGTATCATAATCAAAAAATAATTCATCTTTTTCTGGTGAAGAAAGACACCATTTATTTGCAACAAAAATTTCTTGTTTTTGTTCTATTGGGTCTATTTCTGTAATTTGTATTGCTCCTTCAAATGGCCATGTCTTAATTTTTTTTTCAGAAAAAGCTTTTATAAAACGCATATTGTACGACAAAAAATGTTCTTTATTAATACATGCACCACGACAACGTTCTAATTTATGTCCGAAACAAGAACCAGAACATTTTTCTAGTCCAAGCAATTTTTCACATAACTGAAATTCTTCAGCCTTTTTCTTTATATATTCTTTAGCCTTTTTCTTTGAAGGAAAAATGCCAAGCATTGTATTAATATCATCTGGAGAAATTTGTTTTACATGTTCCATTTCTAATGAATAAAATCTATTTGGAAGTTCTTTCTTTTTAAGAAGTACTACTTTATGAGTACGTCGCAACTGGGTATTGTACAGTGGTTGCATAGTTTTAATGAGTTCTGCTTCCTTAAGAAGAGCACCAAACTCTCCCACAGTTGGAATAGTTTCTATTCTTAAAATTTGTTGAGAAATTTTAAGTTCTTTTGAAGAATTTTGATCATTTGTAAAATGTGACAGTACTCGATCGCGAATACTAACACTTTTCCCAATGTATAAAGGAATATCCCCTTCTCCGTAGAAAATATATACACCTGGTCCTTCTGGCAAATTATCTAGAATATCTTGAGATAAATGTTGCGGTAATGCTGGTTTTTTTATAATTTCTTGAACTACTTTTTGAACTGTTTCAACTGGAAACATGGTATGCACTTTTTGATAAAAATCCCACAAAATTTTAGCGTCATCAAATGCTCGATGCCGATTTTCCATATTAAACTGAAATCGTTCTATAAGTGAATCTAAACTATGACGAGGATATTGCGGAAATAATGTGCGTGATAGTTTTACAGTACACATTTGTTTGGAAGAAAAATTGACACCAAACCGTTTAAATTCATTACGTAAAAAGCCATAATCGAAACGAACATTGTGCGCAACAAAAATTGTGTCATCAAGAACCTCTAAAATTTCTTCTTTAATTTCTTCAAAGGTGGGAGCTGTTTCTAAATCTGATTGTGAAATACCTGTCATTTGAGAAATAAATGGATTCAGATATGTTTCTGGGTTGATTAGTTTTTGATATGTTCTGGAAAGCTTATTATCTTCCACACGAAGAATTCCTATTTCTATAATACGATCGTGTCGTGCATGCGCTCCAGTTGTTTCGATGTCTACAAATGAAAATTTCATGTGTTATGTATATTGCAGGAATAATAACGTAGTTTACTAACCAATAACAGTGTAACAGGTTTTAAGCTATAAATCTACAGTTGACTTTTTTTTAAGTAACAATTATTATAGATCTAATCCCCCTATAGGAGATTAAAAATTTAGTATTAAAATGGTAACTATAAAAAGTAATAAAGATAGAATTGTGCATAGACTTAAAATTGCAAATGGTCATTTACACAAAGTTATTCAGATGGTTGAATCAGATCAATATTGTATAGATGTTCTCCATCATTCATTAGCTGTGCAAAAAGCATTAAAGCAAATTGATATGCTTATGATGGAAGATCATTTAAAAACATGTGCAGTTGATCAAGTTAAAAACGGTGAAGAACATCAGATGGTTAAAGATCTGATTGGTATTTATAAATTTAAATAAATATGTCTAAACAAAAAAATTGCACTCTTTATGTTTCTGGTATGCATTGTGCAGCTTGTGAAGTTCTTATTGAAAAAAAAGTATCTAAAACTAAAGGTGTTATTAATGCAAAAGCATCATTAGCAGATAAAAAAGTTGATGTCACATTTTCTGGTAATTTAGATATTAATTTACTCAACAAAGAATTATCTGAGCATGGATACACTCTTTCAGAAAAACAAGTTGGTCAGGCAAATATTACCATTCAATCAGTTATAACAGGTATTGGTATTGCAATAGTGCTTTTTGTTTTATTTTTAATTATTGAAGATGCGAATATTCTGTCCCGCTTCTCTATTGATGAACAATCTGGTATTCCTGCTTTTTTTGGACTCGGTATTGTTGCTAGTTTATCTACCTGTGCAGCGTTAGTTGGTGGATTACTATTATCATTATCAAAGCAATGGAATTCACTGTATGGAGGAAAAGATGAATCTAAAAGATTTCTGCCATTTGTAATGTTTAATATTGGACGATTAATTTCTTATGCATTATTAGGTGCAGTTCTTGGGTTAATAGGATCATTCTTTACCGTATCTCTTCAACAAACAGCGGTACTCATTCTTTTTGTTTCTGTTGTAATGGTTGTTATTGGATTACAAATGCTTGGTGTATCTTGGGCAAAGCGTATTAAGTTAACAGCTCCACGTTTTATATCTAAATACATTAGTAATGAGCAAAACTTTCAAGGAAAATATATGCCATTTGTAACAGGTGCACTTACCTTTTTTATTCCCTGTGGATTTACGTTAATGGCACAAACGGTAGCACTTGCAACGGCAAACTCTTGGACAAGTATGCTTATGATGACTGCTTTTGCACTTGGTACTCTTCCCGTGCTGGCAATATTGAGTTTCTCTAGTGTTAAATTTCAAAAAAATGAATTATTTGCAGGGACTTTTAATTTGTTAATCGGATTTTTTATAATTGCTTTTGGCATTTATAACATTAATGCTCAATTAAATGTAATGGGTGCACCTAGTTTAAGTGATTTATCTAAAAAACCGTATGAAGTTGGTATGGATAATAACACGGGAGTTCGTATCGTTGGAGAAGGTAAAGATAGATATCAGGAAGTTACTATGCGCGCTGAAGGTTTTGAGTATTATCCAAAACAGATTACATTACAAGTAAATGTACCTGCAAAATTTACCATCAATAATTCGAATGTGTTAGGTTGTGCACAAGCAATGTATATGCCTGGGTTATATGAAGATGTTATTTATTTAAATACGGATCAAGCAAAAGCAGAATTTACACCAACAAAAGTTGGCACATTTAAGATTAGTTGCACCATGGGTATGGTTCCACCAGTTACAGTAGAAGTTATAAAAAGCTAATATGAAAAAACAAATTTTTCCAATTGTCGGTATGCATTGTGCGTCTTGTAAAACACTTATTCAAGAAGCGGTTTCAGAACTTGATGGAGTAAAATCCGTCACTGTAAATTATGCAACAGAAAAGATGAATATTGAATATGACGAATCAAAAGTAAGCTTTGATCAGTTAAAAAAGACCGTTGCAGACCAAGGATCATATCAACTTGTTGATAATTCTATGGGAAAAACAGTTCTTGCTTCCCCACCCGAAGTTAAGAAAATTGAGGATGAAAAAATGCAAAAAGAAATGGGCCATTCAATGGAAGTACATAATCATGGTATTCCTTTGGATGAATCACTTCGTCATAAATTGTATGAAGATTTAAAAAAACGCGTTATGTGGATGGGAATTGGAGCAATCCCCTTTTTAGTTCTTATGTTATGGATGGCTTTTGGAATGGATTTAGGATTACCAGATATTGGTATGATGTTTGGGTCAATTATTATTGGTAATTCTGGATATGAGATATCCCTTCTACATTTTTTGCAATTTTTACTTGCAACACCTATTCTTTTTGTTGGTGGACGCGAAGTATTTCAAAGTGCAATTGCTGTTTGGCGTGTTCGTTCTTCTAATATGGATACACTTATTGCTATTGGAACGTTTACAGCATGGCTCTATTCTACTGTCGTAACTTTTTTCCCAAGAACATTTCAAGGTATAGATGCAGGATCTGAAGTATATTTTGAGGCGGCTGTATTTATTATTTTCTTTATTTTATTAGGTCGACTATTGGAGATGAGAGCTAAAGGAAATGCTGCAGATGCAATTAAAGCACTTCTCCATCTGCAGGCAAAGGACGCAACAGTTATTCGTCATGGAAAAGAATTAATTATTCCTATTGAAGAAGTTCTTGTTGGTGATGTAATTTTAGTTAAGCCTGGATCTAAATTTCCGGTTGATGGCATTGTTGTAGAAGGAAATTCCCAAGTTGATGAATCTATGGTTACTGGTGAAAGTATGCCAGTTTCTAAGAAAAAAAATGACGCAGTTATTGGTGCAACTATTAATAAATCGGGATTTATAAAATATAAAGCAACAAAAGTTGGATCAGATACATTGCTTGCACAAATTATTCAACTTGTAGAAGATGCTCAAGCAACAGAAGCTCCCATTCAACGATTAGCAGATAAAGTAGCATCTATTTTTGTACCAGCAGTAATAAGCATTGCAGTTCTTGCATGGGTATTTTGGTTTTTTGTAGCTCCTGCTTTAGGAATTATTGGTACTGCTCAAGCATTTACATTTGCAACATATATTGCCATTACTGTACTTATTATTGCTTGTCCTTGTGCTCTTGGGCTTGCAACGCCAACTGCCGTTATGGTAGGAACTGGTAAAGCTGCACAACGAGGTATTTTAATTAAAGATGCAGAAGCTTTGGAAATTGCACATGATATTAATACCATTGTATTTGATAAAACAGGAACACTGACAAATGGAAAACCAGAAGTAGTTTCGTATGAAGTTGATGAAAAGTATAATGCACTTCTCTACTCTATTGAAAAACAATCTCATCATCCACTTGCGGATGCGGTTGTAAATTATTTAAAAATGAAAAAAAATATTTCTGAAATTTCTGTTTCTGATTTTAAAGATATTTCTGGAAAAGGAATTCAAGCAAAAGTTAAAAATCAAATAATTCATATTGGTACAGAAATATTAATGAAAGAAATGAAAGTTACCATTGAACAATCTCTTTTGGAAAAAGCACATGAGCTTCGAAAACGTGCCCAGACAGTATCATATGTAGCAGTAGATAAAAAAGTTGTTGGTGTTGTTGGCATCGCAGATACTATTAAAGAAGATGCAAAACGAGCAATCAAAAAACTGCATGAAATGCATATTAAAACCGTTATGATGACTGGCGACAATAAAGTAACAGCAGAAGTTGTAGCAAAAGAACTTGGTATTGATGCAGTTCTGGCAGAAGTGTTACCTGCAGAAAAAGCTTCAAAAGTAAAACAACTCCAAGGATCTGGAGAAACAAAACAAATTGTTGCCATGGTTGGAGATGGTATAAATGATGCACCAGCACTTGCTCAAGCAGATGTTGGGATTGCCATGGGAACAGGAACAGATGTAGCAATAGCAACTGGAGATATTATTTTAGTCAAAGGAACACTTGAAAAAGTTGTTGATTCTATAGAAATTTCTAAAGAAACAATTGGCATTATTAAACAAAATTTATTTTGGGCATTTGGTTATAACGTAATAGGCATACCAGTAGCAGCAGGTATTCTCTACCCTGCTATGGGGTTGCTCCTTTCACCTATTATTGCCAGTATGGCAATGGCATTAAGTTCTATTTCCGTTGTAGGGAATAGTTTAAGATTGAAATATTTGGTGAAATAAAACTGCTATAATCAGTCGATATGATATTTTTATTAAATACGTGGCAGTTTAATGTTGTCTTATATTTATTTTGTATTGTATCTTTTTTTCAGTTTTATAAACTTGCAGTCCAGCATACTAAAAATGAAGGAGCTGCAACATTGGTTCTTCAGCTTATAGCTGGTTTTAGTATTCTTCCTTTTATTCCTTTCTTTCCATTTCAGGTTCCAACAGAACCAAGAGTTTGGTTAATGCTTATTATTGCAGCGGTATTTTATGCAATTGTTGATAGATTAGGTACTACAACACGTAAACATTTAGAAGTATCAATTATGTCTATACTTGCGCAAATGGGAAATGTATTTTTAATTATCTACGGATTTACTCTATTTAAAGAACCAATTATTTTAACAAAAGTTCTTGGTGCTTTTTTAATTTTATTTGGAAATATTTTTCTTCAGTTTAAAAAAGGAGCTTTTGAAATTAATAAATATGTCATTTTGTCCGTTATTGCATCACTCGCCTATGCAACAGCTATTAGTATAGATATTGGTACTTCTGTTTCTTTTAATTTGCCATTCTATATTTTCTTTACGTTTTTTATACCAGCAATTATTTTATACTTTTGGGAACGAACTTCAGTTGGTGCAATTGTGAATGAATTTCAAACTGGTGAAAAGAAATATTTTTTATTAACAGGAATTACGTGGTCACTTGCAGTTTTATTTACATTAAGAGCACTTCAACTGGGAAAAGTTTCTGAAGTTATTCCTCTTGAAGCTTCTGCCGTTATTTTAAATGTTATTGTTGCATCAATTATTCTTAAGGAAAGATCTGATTTAACCAAAAAAATTATTGCAGCAATTTTAGTTATTGCAGGTATAGTCCTGACAGTGCAATAATTGTAAAGCCTATAGTATTGTGGTATAATTATCACTTATATGAGTGAATTTATACAGCCATTTGATTTACAACAATATAAAAAAATAATGCAAGTTAGTGTCGCATCGTTCATGCTTTTTTTAGCAGGATGTGGACCTTTAAAACCTATAAATATTACAGATTCTATATCTGCACAAACTTCTGGGCCTGTACTTTCTGATAAGGAAGCCTCTTGTAATGGTAAAGTAACTACTGATGTAGAACAAGCTAGACAACAGGATGCATTATTTATGGAAGAACAACTCCAATTATCTCGAGACACAATCAAAAAAGAAATGGCTTCTTTTTGTGATGGCTTAATTCCACCAACTCCATAATTTTTTCTGTAAAATAATCATTTAAAAAAAGATTTAAGAGAGATCTGCAATATAGTCTATAATAGATATTATGTTTGTAGATTTTTTTTTAAACTATATTCTTACTTTTATTATTGTTGGCATTTATATGATGGTTCCGTTATTTTTAGTTAGGGTTATTAGATTCCACAAAGAAATAAGGACTTTTTTTATAGTTAGTTATGGAATATTGACTGCCACGTCAATAATTTGGGCATTAGTTGATAATGCTTTGAACTTTCAAAAACTTATTCCTCAAAATTATTTATTTAATATGCTCTTGCATTCATATTGGATAAATATGGTTATTGGGTTTTCTTATATGGAGCGGGTTATTAAAATTGTCGCTTTGCCAGTATTTGTAATAATTGTAGTATTTACTTTAGTAAAAAAATATCAAAAAAAAACTACACAATTTCATGCATAGCTTTTTTGAGTTCTTCAATGTGTAACCCATCTCGTGCAGAAATAAACTGTGGATGTTTATCTTTAAAGTTTTCTTGAAGGTAGGTTTTAACATTTTCAGGCAAATCTTCTGATTTATTAAATACGTACATTTTTCTTTTATCTTGAAGGCCGAGATCATTGAGAATTTCTTCAACAATAGTTATTTTTTGATACATTTTTGGGTCTGTTACATCTATTACATGTAATAGTAAATCTGCATTAATAGATTCCATAAGTGTTGATTTAAATGCTTCAACTAATTCTGCTGGTAAATTTTGTATAAAACCAATAGTATCTGAGACTAGAATTTCTCTTTGAGTTTCATGAAAATATATTTTTCCTACATTACTATCGAGTGTTGCAAATAATACATTTTTTGCGAGTTTTTCTTTTTTAGTAAGTTTATTAAATAGTGTGGTTTTTCCAGCGTTTGTATATCCTACTATGGAAACTGTCTTAAGTCCTACTTCACGACGTCGGTTAAGCTGTTTTTGTCTATTATTTTCAAGAATTTTTAATTTATCTGCAGTTTTTTTTATTGCATCACGCCAATGACGTTTCATTAGCTCTACATTTGTTTCTCCTGCTCCCCTACCTCCGATTCCACCGGCTTGCCTTCCAAGTTCACCGGAAAGTCCATACATTCTTGGACCCATATGACGCATTGTTGCAAGTTCAATTTGAAGTTTTGATTCTGCTGTTTTTGCATGTTTAGCAAAAATATGAAGAATAAGGTCTACTCGATCCCAAACTTGTATATTTGGATTATACTTCCAAAACATTCTTTCTAATTTGTAAAGTTGGGTGGTTTTTGCAATAGCATTTAAAATGACAACATCTATTTTTAAATCTTTAATTAGTATCGCTACTTCTTCTGCTTTTCCGGAACCAATATATGTACCTGGATGTGGATGAGCCCTTCGTTGAATTATTTCAACTACTTCTCCCCCACCATAAGTATCAATAAGAGATAATACTTCCGTTAAGTTATCTTGAGCTTCTTCTTTAGAAGTTGTAGGTGGTACAACGTCGATTAATATATATTTATTGTTTGAATGCATAAGGAACTATATTATAACGAATATTTTGATATAAAAGCACGTTCCAGCTTTAAATATATATAGTTTCCCTGAATTTTTGCTGAAATATATATTATTGTGACAATATTTTTATGTAACACTACATCTGTTATAATAAAGTTAACGATATGGTAGTACTTACATTTATTAACAAAATTTGGAGACGTGAAGATTCTAAAAAAACGAATGAAAAAGATGAAAAGGTTAGAAAATTCACGAAACAGGCAATAAAGAAATATGGCAAGACGCTCCGTCGTTTGGCCTATGAATAAACATGAGTATTCATTATTTAACAAAAGATCATTTTGAAATTATCTGCACAGAACTCCATAGTTATTTTCTAAAACAAAAAGACCCTCCTCCCAATTATGCTCATACCTATTTTGACAAATTAGATAGTGTTATATCTATTCCTCAAAAAACATTTAGTAGTAATGATTTATATCCTAGTTTATATGAAAAAGCTGCTTGCTATTTATACTTTATTAATAAATTTCATCCTTTTAATAATGGTAATAAACGTATCTCAATTGTGGCAACATTTGTGTTTTTAAAATTAAATGATTTAGATTTTATTGTGAATGAAGACATTATGTATAGTTTTGCTATTAAAGTTACCAATTCACATAAAAAACAAGATGAAGAGTTTAAAGAAGTTGTAGAGTTTATTAAACAGCACACTATCTCATCAACATTTTTAACTAGATTAATGTCACTAATGCACTTGCGATGATATAATTACTTTTTATGACAGTACAAATAGATATCGCGGAACTTCTTATAAATCAGTCAATTGAACATTTGATTGCTGCATCTAAACTGGTTTCTCCAGAACATGAACTTGTCGAAGCAGAAGAATGTATTCAGGCCGTTATTTTGTTTCAAGTAGCAATGGAAGCAATTATAAATGAAGAAATTGAAAGATCTCCTCTTTTAAAAGAAGTAAAAAAAGAAAATGCTGCCCTTTCAACAAAATATAAATCATTGTCTTTTAAGAATAAATGGGAACGAGCTTTTGATGTAATGAAGATTCGCAAAAAGAAAGAATTAAACGAATATTTTACTTTTTATTCGCGTTATAGAATTTTAGTATCACACCCTAAAAGTAGATATATTTCTTTAGATCAATATGATTATGAAAATGTATATAAAGGTATTCGTAGTGGTTGGAAAACAATTGAATTACTATTTTTAGGTTTAAAAAAGTCAAGAGTATCATGGGAAGAAATGTCACGTGAAATTGGATTAGTATTATAATATGCGCAATATTACATTATTAACGTGGTTTAATTTTTTTACAGATCTGCGATTATATGCTCCAATCGCAATAATATATTTTGCACAGGTTACTGGATCTTATGCCTTAGGTATGAGTGTTTTTTCCATTGTTTTTATATCTTCTGCTTTGTTTGAATTACCAACGGGAATAATCTCTGACTATATTGGTAGGAAAAAAACTCTTATGCTTGGAGCATTTGCTGCAGTTCTTTACTCTATTTTTTATGCAGCAGCAGATTCCTACATGTTTTTAATTATTGGTGCAATAATCGAAGGACTTTCACGTTCATTTTATAGTGGCAATAATGATGCACTTCTATACGATACATTAAAGCAAAATAAAAAAGAACACGAATACGATGAATATATGGGAAAAACACATTCTATGTTTCAGATTGCAGCTGCAATTTGTGCATTAGTAGGTGGTATATTGGCATCATGGTCTTTTCCACTCGTAATGTGGTTATCAGTTTTATCACAACTTGGTTGTTTTATAATTAGTCTCCTTGTTATTCCTCCACAAATTGAAACTAATACAATTGAAGAAAATATTTTTGTTCATTTAAAAGATGCAATTCGTAAATTTGTTGAAAATAAGAAGTTACGATTATTAAGTCTTTCTTCTATTTTAGGATTTGGTTTTGGAGAAGCTTCTTATCAGTTTCAATCAGCATTTTACAGTACACTTTGGCCTGTTTGGGCAATTGGAATTGCAAAAACACTTTCCAGTGTTGGTGCAACAATAAGTTTTAGGTTAGCAGGAAAAATGAACAAAAAGTTTGGTTCAGTTAAAATTTTACTTATAACTAATATATATAATCGAATAATTAATTTTATATTCGCATTATTTCCTAGCATTTTTTCACCAATATTAATGTCATCAACTTCACTTTTATTTGGGGTTTCGTATGTGGCTGAAAATAGTTTAATGCAAAAAGAATTTACAGATAAACAAAGAGCAACAATGCAGTCACTAGATTCTTTTTTTGGAAGTATTTTTTTTGGTATTGTTTCTTTTGGAATTGGATTTATTGCAGATACACTTTCGCCAGCTTATGCAATTATAATAATCCAATTTTGTATGTTGCCTACTTTAATCATTAATTTGTTATTAGTAAAGAATCATAATTCTTAAGGTGCGGTAATGTAATTTTTTACTTTACATTACCGCACCCATCAATAAAATGTTTATTTTTCTTCTGCAATAGATTTATTTGTTACTTTATTTTCCATTGTAATTGAGATCATTGAAACAATAAGAATCAGAATTCCAATAATATTTGCAACTGTAAGTTTTTGTGGTTCACCGTATGGATTCAATGTAGTTAATGCAATTAATAAACTAACAATTGGCAACATTAACTCTGCAAATGTAGAAACTTTTGCATCTGTATGTTGTAATCCTTTGTAGTATAAAAATATTGCACCTGCGCCGCCGGTTACCGATGCAATAACTAAAAATCTCCAAATCTGATCAAAACCAAGTTGAGTAAAATCATAAGTTTGATTTAACGAAAATGCAAAAATTAAAGAAATTGGAATGGCGAGTAAAAATCGCATTGCTGTTGCAGCTGGAAAATCTAACGTTTTTAATGCTTTTTTACTAAGAATTGTTCCTCCACCCCAACATAGAGCTGCTCCAACAGACAGAACAAATACTAATTCTTTTCCTTGTAAGGTTAACTGAACCATTTGAGCGCCAAAAGTCATTAAGTAACTTCCGACTAAGGCAAGTGCTGCAAAAATAAGAAAACGTTTTGTAATTTTTTCTTTTAGGAATAATGCAGATAATCCAATTACAAAAACTGGTTGCAATTTTTGTAGCAATATAGGAGTAACAAAATCAAATTCGGCAAAACTTTTTGCTAATGCTTGAGTAAATAGAATTGTCCCTAACACACTACTTACAACTGTTAATGCAATAAAATTAATCCATTCTTTAGTTGAAAGTTTTTTAATTGTGTTCCAATTTTTGAAAAAAATAGGACTCAGTAAAAGAAATCCAATAGTATGTTCAAAGAACACTATCGAGGAAGATGGAATGGAATATGTTAATTGAGTACGAAACAATGCATCAATTGCCCATAAAGAAGCAGCAATCATAATAAGATACGGACCTATTTGAGGTTTAGTTTTAAAAAACATGGTGTAAAAATAATTAATAATTTTTCAGGGAGAGGCCACCACAATAGAGGGAGGTTCCTTCTTTCATCCGGACTGTACCGTCGGCCTCGGAGTTATCTTGTTAAGACTCACCGAATCATGCGTTCATCAGTTTCCTGAATCTTGCTCGTGGGCTATACCACCGATTGGGAATTATCAAAATTACTTTTGATTCACCCTACCCTGAAGGTTACAAACAGTATAGCAAGACTTTTATGTTGTGCAAGTTAATTTCAAATAAGTTCTGGTAATCCTCCATTGTCTGGAATGGTATACATTTGATTTGGAGATAAACCTAGTAAAACCAATTTTGCCCAGCGAGATGGGAA
This sequence comes from uncultured Gammaproteobacteria bacterium, assembly GCA_964610165.1. GTDB lineage: Bacteria > Patescibacteriota > Microgenomatia > UBA1406 > GWC2-37-13 > MFZZ01. The sequence continues at coordinate 29,318 of CAZSUZ010000003.1, read as the reverse complement.
AAATTTTAAGGAACTGGGACTATTTACTTCTTCAAGTGAATTATAAATTATCGGTGATGCCAATAAATTGGGACTATCAAGGAGCATGTGAATTTCTGCAAGATCAAACATAAATAAATTTTCTTGCGCTTTATTGGTAAGTTTTGCTGGTGGAACTGGAACTAATTGATGTGATGAAGTTTGATTCATAAAGTATGTTGCCAAATTGTCAGGCCGGTCTGCTCCGGTTTTAATATATATGGGAATACTACTGAGCACAAAAGATTCAGCATCAAATAATGTAATAGCTGCATATTCTTCATGAACAATACCCATTAAATGTTCAATAATCATATCTTTCTCAATTTCACTACTATTTAATGCCCGTAATGCATTTTGTATATAGTGAATTTGAGTTGGATTAAGATCTAATTTCATATCTTCAAGAATAGATGTATATCCTCTTTTATTTTGCATAGCACGTCTTAAAAAAAGAATTTTATTATTTTCCTTGTCATCTGGATTTGGAATAACTTTTGTTCGACCTATATGAATACTTTCATCAGCTTGAATAATAGGATCTTCTTCAAAATCATGTAAGTTTGAAGTAATATATTCTGCTTCTGCAATTTCTGGCGTATGTCTGGAATTAGATCCATAATAATTGTGCAGTTCATTGTAGTAATTAATAATTTGTTGAGTACGAAGTAAACATCTGTAATTATGAGCAATGACAGGTTCACCAGTTCTTCGTAATTGTTTATTTACTATTCGTTCAACAATTTCCAAGGAGCGAAAAATGTTAGCTGTTTTTACAGGAAATGTTGAAATAGTGTTATCTGTATTAAGGAGTTCAACATGTAACTGATCAATTGTCTCTAATGTATGTTGTTTTAGGCCATTAAAGTTATCGTTGCCTGCGTATAACATTGCATTAGTAAGATCTGCAGAAGGTAACCATTCTTTTTCTCTATGAAACATTTCTAATCTTTTTCCAGTTAGAAATCCTTTAAAAGCAAAGTTTAATACTTCTGGAGATAATGCCATTAACTCATTCCGTTCTACAGGAGCCATTTGAACAATCTCTGTTGGCGTAGGCGGATCACTTCTTAACTCATTAATTGTCTGTGATTCAATCATGCGGTTACTACTATAACATATTTTGTTTTTTGCATTTATCTATGTTATAAATGGGACATGAAATATAAGCTTTTAGCACTCGATATAGATGGAACAATTGTTGTTGAAGGAACAGATACAATTCCAGAACGAGTAAAAAAATCTATTCAGAAAGCTGCACAAAAATTACACGTTTCTTTAGTTTCGGCCCGATCTAAAACAGATTTAGAATACATGAGAAATGTATTAGAACTTCCACCAGCATATCATGTGTTAGAAAATGGTGCAAAAGTTATTAATCCAGAAGGAGATACGTTGTTTAATTTACATATTCCACATGTTGAAGTTCAGGAAATGTTGAATATAACAAATCCTCATTTTGCTGAGGTTGGATTTTGTATAGATAATCATTGGATAAATGATGATATAGATACATCTGAAGGTTTAGTAACAGGCCTTTCCTTTACTTGTAAAGACAGTGTACAAGCAACCTTGCTAAAAAATGCCATTCAAAATTTGCCTACAGATTATTATATTTATGTCGGTAGACATTGGTTAGATTATTCCTTAACTGGCGTTCTTGTTTTTCATCGCGATGCGACAAAAGGAAATGGGTTAAAATTTGTGCAGGATCAGTTAAGTATTACAAAAGAAGAAACAATTGCTGTTGGAGACACCGGTTTTGATATTCCAATGTTTGAATATGCAGGTTTAAAAGTAGCAATGGAAAACGGTGAAGATTCTATTAAAAAAGAAGCAGATATAATAGCTAAGCCTGTTACAGAAGAAGGGTTAGCAGATATTATTGAAAAGTATATTTTAAATGAAAATTGACATTAATTGTTATTTAATGATACATTAAATCAATGTTTAACATTTTTAGGAAAAGCAAAATTATTATTGGCCTAGGCTTTTTTGTATTGTTGATTATTTCTGTTTCTAGTTATTACTATTTTAAGAAACCTTCAACTTCAAAAGTTAATGAGATTGTTCCTGAAGTTCAGTCAGAAATCCCAATACAGTCAATACCTCAACCTGAGTTTGTAAAGTGGATAGAATCAAATAAACTACTTTTCGCCAAAGCTACACCGAAAGAAAATTCTAGTAGATATTTATTTAAAACAGAATATAGACCAGAAGAAATTACTAGGTTATCAGATATCTTTGCCACTAAAGAAGAATATAATCAATCTGGAAATTACCATCTCTATACAAATTTAATAGATTCTCCATCCTTTTTTTTATTAAATACTGATAATGGTGAAGTTGTCTATTCGTCTATTACAGGTATTCCATTAGTACAACAACCAGCTAATGCACAAACAATACCAATTGAAGAACAAATATATACATTCATAAAAACTGTTGGTTTATATGATGATAGTCTTCGTATAACAGCTACATACAGTAAAGAAAATGATTATATACGATATTATGAACTTCATAGAGATTGGGAGATTATGGGTTATCCGATATTAAATCCAATTGGACTTTTAAATATAAAAGAAGAAAATTCTTTGCATGAAATTTCATATTTTTTTAGAAATTTAATTAATTCAAAAGATGATTCAATTTTAGACACATCAGATAATAAAGATGGTTTTGCAAGAAATAATGATTTTAATACAATTACTATTGGTATTGATCTAAGAAAAGGAAATGTAGTATCTTTTAATTCGAATATACGACCATTATTGATAAACACTGCATATTCGCCTACTCAACTTTTTACTCGTGAAGAAGCGCTGAATTTACTTCAAGAAGGTAAGATGAATTTTTTTATATCAAAGCCATCAGGCGAAGGTGATGTTTCTTTTACTAATGTATATCCTAATAATCGTGCAGTTGCTGAAAATGCAGTGATTGAAGAAGAAATCTTAGTTTATTTAGAAAAACCTTCACAGTTAAAACAAGATTCATTGGAACCATATTATTTATTTAGAGGTTATAGTGAATTAAATTCAGGTTATCGTGTTACTTTCTATGCTGCGGTTTCTGCAATTAAGAATCTTTCTAATTCTTCACTTGCATTTAATGGCAGTGAAGAAGTAGCAGGTATTATGGCACAGAATCCAAATGATTCATCTCAAAAACAAGGCACTTTAGAGTTCCCAACTGCGGCACCGAGTGCTATACCAACCATAACTTCTATTGCAACGACAACACCAAATGTTAGTACTACGCAACCTAGTATTACAGTTACTGATAATCCGACAGTAAATAATACTTCAACTCCAACAAAATATGTAAATACCCCTATTCCAACAATTCATAGTAAAAGATGTCAAAAAGCGGCTACGACTACAGGTTATGATGAAGTACAACAGTTTGAAGGATTAACCTTTGCTAAGGTTGAAGCAAGTGAATTTGATATTTGGTATATCGTGCTAGATTATACGGATAGTTATCAAGAAATTCTTGATAACGTGAATGAATATATCAATGCAATTAATCGTTTTGCAGCTCAAAATGATATAGAACCTGCATCATTGGACTGGTTTAAAAATCAGATAATTTCTTTAAGTAAAAATAATTCTGATGGATTATGCAGATTAGCAGTAACGAGTAGCTCCCCTTCTCTTTTCTTATATAGTGGCACAAACCAAACGTACACTATTTCTCTGGATAAAAATATTGTCTATAGTGATCCAAGTCAGATCAATAATCAATGGTCAGTAAAAACCCAAGGTAATTCAATTCTTGTAAACAATAATGTACGTTCTCATATTTATTATGAATATAAATCTTTAACATTTAATCGACCAGAAAAAGGGTGGCTAATTAAGTCCTCTGATGTGGTTACAAGCACTGATAAAATTGGAACAAATTTGGGTTTAAATCAGACAGAAAAGGATCGTTTAGTTAAAGAATTTATTATCGCTTTAGGTCAAAACAATAGCGAGTATCTTTTTATTGGAGTAATATCTGATATTGAAATAAATAAAAAATTACCATTACATGTATATCCTTCTATTCAAAATGTACAGCGAATTCATTTTTATATAACTCCTTCAAAAAATATCCGTGTTTCTTCACCTGTACTTTCTCCTATTAAACGCACCTCAGAAATGATTGTAGAATTAGGTGCAGTATTAGTAAAATAAATTATTACTTACGGAGTAAATATATTTTTTGGTATCAAATTTTTTTGCTAAACTTACTCCACTCATGAAACGAATAAGTCCGAATATTGGTCTTTCAAACCAAGCTCTATCGTGGACTCCTCCAATACTCCAGGCAATGCCTACATATCCATTTGGATCACGACCATCAAGTTCATATTTATCATTTAAATAAATCGCAATTTCCATAGCTTGTTTTGGTGTTTTTGTCCATTCTAATATTTTTTTCGCCCAGTACATTCTCATGTACCCATGCATTTTTCCTTTTTTCACCATCTCTAATTGGGCTGCATTCCACAATTCATCGTGTGTTTTTGCTTGTTCGAATTCTTCTTTTGAATAAATTAACTCTCTTTTATCTTTTATGTGTTTGGTTAATGATTTTTTGGCCCATTGAGGAAAACCTTCAGTAGAATCATATGTTGGATTAAAATAGCAAAAGTTCTCTGCAAGTTCTCGACGCACAATTAATTCTTCCAAAAAAGCTTCTTTGTCTTTTTGTGGCGCATTTGCTTTGGAAATTTCTAAGGTAATTCTTTGTGCAGATAATTGCCCAAAATGAAGATATGGCGAAAGATCCGACTGGAATTGTTTGCTAGGATCGTTTCTCAATGAATCATAACTAGTTAATTTTTCTGCTATAAATTTTTTTAGTGTTTTCTTAGCTGCATTTTCTCCTGGAATAATCCAACTAACAGGTTTTACATCTGTATTCACTTGTAACGAATCATATAAATTTTTCCAATCAATTTTGTTTTTAGAAATTGTTTCAATTTGTTTTTTTAATTTGGGAATTTCTATTAAATATTCGGGAAGAAGTTTGTGAATTTTTGGACGAATTGTGTAAGCTGCATATTCTTGTTTTGCAGAAACTTCCCAGATTGGAATTATATTATGTGTATCAACTTCATAAAATGGAATTTGTATTTTTGAAGCAATTTGTTGTTTCCATTCACGACTTATTCTAAGAGGTGAAAAATCTGTAACCAATGTTCCAATTTTTAGATCTTGTATAGCTTTAGGAATAGTTTCTGTTGCTGTTCCAAGATATACATAAAAAGGAATATTATATTTTTTTAAACTCACCTCTACTTCTTGAAGCCCTTTGAGCATAAAATCGTATTGTCGAAGAGTTGCGCCTAAAAATGTCGGTGCTAACGAAAATATTACAATGACAGCAGTTTGTTGTTTTTGTGCAAGTTGTTGTGCATATACTAATGCCCAATTATCCTCTACTCGTTGGTCGCGGCTCATCCAGTAACAGATTATGCCTTTTTGTTCTTTTTTGAATGAAAGATTACGAATTCTTGTTTGGTGCATGGCTTTTTATAAAATTTCACTCTGATCTTCCAAAGGTCTTAAAGATGGATCTACAATATAAACATCTGCACCATATCCATCAACACCAACAAATTCTGCTTCACCTCGTAATACAGCTTCAAATGGTTTGCAGTATTCACAGCCACCTTCTCGTTCACAATCAAAACGTTTTAGTTGGCGAGCTAGTTTTATTTCTAGACCAATACTCATAAGTTTGTCATTACATTCTTTTTCTTCTGGTAATGGCATTTCTGTTAAATCATCACTGCGCTCTATATACCAATAACTAGCTTTCGCAATAGATCGATGTTGCGTTTTTTTTACAATTAAGTAATAAATACATAACTGTAATGAATCGGGATTTTCATCATTTTTACCCGTTTTAAAATCTATAATATGAACACTATCTGTTTCAGGCAAATATTCAAGCCAGTCAATTTTTCCACAAAGAATAATACCGTCATCTTCTGAAAGCCAATAATGAGGAAGGTCTTCTTTAATTTTTACTGCTTTTCTGGCAATTGGACCTGGGTTTTGAACTATTCGAGTAATCATTTGTCTTCCACGATCTTTATATTTATTTTCGGTTGTATCATCTAAAAATCCACCATTTTTCCCTTTTACTTTGTCCCATGCTTTTTCGTATTTATCTGTGAGCAATTCTTTAAATCTATCTGCCACCGGTAATACAGATAATGATTCGATCACTTCATGAACTGCTTGCCCTAAAGCAAGAGGTGGAGACATAATTTTTATTTTATGATTTGTTTTTGGATCTCTGTACATATTTTTTAAATAATATGCACGTTTACAATGAAGAAAATCATTGATAGATGTATGAGAGATCCAAACTGCAGAGTATTTGTCTGTTGCCATAGCTTTTAAAAGTATACTATATTGGTGTAATTACATATACAAGAAGTAGAATTAAATTTTTAAATATTGAAAGCAAATTGGTTACTTCGTATTATAGGGACATGTCACCAGATAACGGAAATTTTTATTCTCGCCTTCAAGCAAGGTATGAAGTCTCACGAAAGCCTGTTACAACAAAACAAATAAAACGTCAGCTCAATCAACCAGTACCTTCTCCATTAGAAATGAATGTGGGAAACCACAATAATAAAGCAGATGTAGCTAGAAAAAGAATATTTGAATTTTTGTCTGCAGAATCATATAGAGGATGGATTAATGGTGTTGAATATGACCCAGAAATAAATAATGCAGATATAACATTGTATTTGGAAGATGCTACACCGCAAGGAGATTCTTTGATAGACCTTATTGAATATCCATTCGTTTCATTACATGTCGGTTCTTCTCCTTCGCAGATAGATAAATATGTAAAAACAAATTTAAAAAAGAAAGAAAATAGATTAGATTGGTATAAAAATAGACAAGTAGTTTTAGATGGAACTTTAACAGAAAACGAAGTTACTTCAGATTTACTTTTTCAAATGTGGATTTTGTCTGATAATTTATTTGTTCCAAATTTAGCTCAAGATTATATTTCACATTTTGATGATAGTACTCAATTATTATTACAGACACCACATGTTATGAGACCAGTTATTAAGCGAAGACGACCCATTATTGAAGCATTTTATAAAGATGAATGTACAACAAATTTTGAATTGGACACAAGATATATTCTGGAACAGTTCAGCTTGACCTAGCAACCTTTATTAATTACAATGTAAATATATGAAAAATAAATCAATACTAATCGGCATTATAGTTATATTACTTTTAGCAGTTGGTGGCTACTTTTTTATGCAGAACAAAACACCAGGCATAATGGAAGAAGTAACTGGTAAAAAAATGGCTCCAAGTGAGCAAACGGGTATGATGAGTTTAAAAGAATTAATGGCTTCTGGCGCAAATCAGATGTGTACGTTTAGTTATTCCGGACCAAATGGATCGACTGAAGGAACTTCGTATATTGCAAATAATAATGTTCGTACAGATTTTAAAGGAACAGATGAAAATGGTAAAACTTATGAAGGCGGTATGATTATGGATGGTTCTTATGCATATTCATGGACAACAGATACAAAAGAAGGTATTAAAATGCCAATAACAGAAACGTTGGAACAAGAGATTGATAAATCACAACAAAATGAAGATCTTTATAATCCACAATATGTAGATCCAGATGCAAAAACTGATTATAAATGTAGCAATTGGAATATAGACAACAGTAAATTTACTCCTCCTTCTGACATAACATTTATAGATATGTCAGAGCAAATGAAAGTATATGATGAAATGATGAAACAAAATACTGAAAGTACAGATTCACAATCTGCATGTGCAGCCTGTGACAGTTTAACAGGAGAAGCAGCAACAGCATGTAAACAGGCATTAAAGTGTGAGTAACAATTGCTATAGGTCTTCATAAATGATATAATATATACGAAGTTTTGTATATATAATGGTGTTTGAACTAAGAAAAGGAAAGTATAATGGCAAAGAATGTACATCAACAACTTCCCCGTAGTGGTGCGTGGAATCCGCACCGTTGGCTTACTGAAAAGGGTTCTGGTGTTCAAACTAATCCAAACATAGATTGGAAAACACCAGTTGTAGTACACGATGCTGGGTCGGCCCAGAACAATTCTGCATCAAATGCCAATGCAGATCAAGGTGCTGCTAAAAAGTAATCGTTGCAAAGCTGCAACAAGTATCTCTCCGCGTAGATTCTACTCGGAGAGATTTTTTCTGCCTTAAATTTACATAAATTATTCTGCTTCAATAATATCTAACAATTCATTTGGACTGTAGTACTGATTAATAGAAAATACAACATACCACAATTCATGTCCATCTACATCTATTTCAGGATAAATTTCAGAAGATAATGTTTCATTCATTCCTACTTCAGCATGTTCAATAACATCTCGATTATATGTAAATGCATCGTTTATATTTTGAAAACTTTTTATAGCTAATAAATCTTGTGTATATATTGCTTTTCTTTCCATAAGATATTCAGTGCAGATACTAAAACATTTTTTCTATGAAGGCAAGCCCTGGCAGAAGAATAATAATTAATAAATATGTATATAGTATAATAACTACACTGTTCTTAACTGTTAGAACAGTTAATATCCCTCACTATTGGTCATGAAAAGGAGACACTATCATGACAAATAAGCGCAACAATCCATCACCAGTAAGGAATATAAAATCTAACTGGAGGCCGGGCGACCACAATGTTGTTCGTCCTACAGTTGGAAAGGTAAAAGGAGTAATGCCTGTCGAAGTGAAGACTGGCATTAAGCCAATTATTCAGATCCTGGTGAAGTAGTTTGCGCTTGTGCGTTCCGGACAGATTGTTTGTCCGGAACGCACTTATTTCTTTTTATACTACTTCCATTGCATTACCATGAACGGTAAGCCAACGACGTCGAATTTTATAGTCTGGGCAGAATTTTTGCACAATTGCCCAAAATTGTTTTGAGTGATTTTTTTCTATTGTGTGTGCCAATTCATGAATAACTACATAATCCATGGATTCTAGTGGTGCCATTATAAGTCGCCAATTAAATGTAAGTTCATCTATATGAGAACAAGCACCCCATCTTTTTTTTGCATTAGAAAGTTCTATACTTCTATAATTAGCTTTCATAATTGCTGCATACTTCTCTACTCTTTTTGAAACTGTTTCAAGGGCTTGCTCTTTATACCATTCAATAATTCTTTTTTTTATAGATCGTTTATTTTTAAAGGGAAATAACAATTTGTCTGTTAATTCAATTGATTCTGAATGTACAATTTGTAGCGGATAGTTTTTACCTAAAAACATAAATTGTTCTCCATCTATAAATTGTTTTTCTTCTAGTTGAGGATATTGTTTAACACGAGAAATATGTTTTTCTATCCAATCTTGTTTATCTTTAACAAATCGGTTAATAAAAAAATCCGGAGTAAAAATAGGAGCTTTTATGGTGAGTGTTCCATTTGGATTAATGTATAAAGCTATAGTACGTCTGCGTTGACGAATAACTGTATATTCTTGCATAAAGTGTAGATAGTATATCCGAAATTATGAATATTTACATTTACTGTTCACATAAGATAACGTTCTTTTCATCTGTAAGCCTGTAATCATATTCTTTGCCTTGAGCTTCTAAAACTACTTGATATCCAGGAGTAATAACTTGTGAATACATCTGATCTGGTTGTGGACAGCCAAGTGATGTATCGCTAAAATCTTGTGCTTGAAAATCTGTTACAGAAATCATCGGAGGCGTTATGCCATTTGAGTTGTTCAGTAAGTTTGAAATTGCAATATCTGCAATTTTGATTTCTTCTTGTGTTAATGTTCCGTAGTTGGGATTAAAATTATTTGGATCTGCTGGTTGTGAAATCTGTACAGGAGGAGTTGGGCTTATTGCAGTTTGTTCTGGTTCAGGTGGTAATGTCATATAGTAAAAAGCAAGTGCAAAGAAGCCAATAATTGTTAGTATGCCAAGTGCTAAAAATATATTTTCTTTTTTCATTTAAAGTTTACGGGAACTATTAATTTGTCGTCATGCTCTGGTAAACCAGAAGGGTTATTTTTTTCTAACACAAGTGTACCAGTTTTTGTTTCTGGTTGTGTAAAAATTAGTTTGGATTCATAATATACAAATTCCCCTGTCATCCAATCTTGTTGTGCTTGTGCATTGTTTCTTGCAATTTCCTTCCCCTTGTCATCTAGTAAATATACTTCAAAACTTCCTTCAAAAAACCAATTGCCTCTGGCGTTTCCTTGAATTATTAATGGGCTGGCAACTGTTGTATTTGGTCTTGGTGCGTCTATTCGTATAATTTTCATTTTTTCTATTTCGTTTCCAATATTTTGGATAAATGTTTGGTCATTTGCTTTACACTGGGCAGGATAACTTTCCATAACCGGGTTTCCGGCAGCAACACATTCATCAAAGTTTGTTATTACTGGTTTTTTTTGCTGAAGGTAATATAAATAAGAAGCAGTAATACTTAATATAAGAAGGAAAAAAATAGGAAGATATTTTTTCATATAGTTTTATTATACCTGAGGTAGAAAGAATGGGGTCTCCGCTGCCTTTTTACAAGGCAGCGGAGCTTGGTTTTGGAGTTATTGCGTATCAATAAGCGATATCTCCAAAGTGTGTGAAGTTTTTGGAGTTAAGTTAGTTAAAATATATGCATAACTTAACCCCTGTACTTTTGTTACAGTAAGAGAATTTTTTTCAATTTCCTCAGTACCATCATCGTTGCTTACGATAATTTCAAAAGGCTTGCGCTTGTCGTCTGAGAAAAGTTGAAAAACTATTACAAGGTGACCTCTTGTTATGCCGGTTAGTAACTCTACCCAACGTGTAAGATCATACTTATGGTCGACCCATTTGTGGATAGATTCTATCAACGCTCTTTGATGATCATTCTTGTCTTTTGTGTTGGACAAAGGGATCCAAAGAATCGTTAAACCTAAAGCATTTTTAACCTGATATCTATCAGGTCGTACTTTAATACGTGCTCTTACTTCTGACATTGTATTCTCCTTTATGAGATTGTAAACAACGTAGGATATTATATCATATTTATCCTATAGTAATAGTATGTGCTTCCTTTTATTCAGTAATTTATTTAGTTTCGTAGTAACCATTAAGATATCTGTTTATAAGTTCAATACCAATACCTTTTACTCCTCCACTCTGAATGACCTGTTGTCTTTGAGAAAGAATGTCTATTGCAGCAATCATTTCTGGAGTTATGGGAGATTTACAATCCAATGAACTTATAGTATGGCATATTGTAATAAAAAATTATTATTTTGTATCTTTAACATTGTATATAAAAAGATTGTTATGTAAAGATGGTACAATAATAAATTAAATATGAATAATAAAATATCTCCACCATCATATGAACAAGCATTTAAAAATATTGATAATATACTTCGTCGTGATTCGGGTTCTTCTACAGAACTTGATTATATTGAGCAAACCTCATGGATTTTGTTTTTAAAATATCTTGACGATTTAGAGAAAGACAAAGAATCTGAGGCTAAGTTGGCTGGTAAAGACTATAAAAGAATTATAGACTTTAAATTTAGTTGGGAAAGCTGGGCAGCTCCAAAAGGCACAGATGGAAAGATTAATTATAATATTGTACTTTCTGGTGATGACTTAAAAGATTATGTAGATTTACGCCTTTTCCCTTATCTTAAAAAATTTAAGAATCCAGATGCGAGCCCAGACACATTGGGATATAAAATTGGTGAAATTTTTAGTGAGTTAAAAAATAATATTCAAAGTGGATATAATTTAAGAGAAATTTTAGATATTGTAGATACACTTCGTTTCCGTTCTCAAAAAGAAAAGCATGAACTATCTCATTTGTATGAAAGTAAGATACAAAATATGGGTAATGCCGGGCGAAACGGTGGTGAATATTATACTCCCCGACCTTTGATAAGAACTATTGTAAAAGTTGTGGATCCACATATTGGAGATACTATTTATGACGGAGCTGTTGGTTCTGCAGGCTTTTTAGTAGAAGCTTTTGACTATTTAAAAGAAAATAAAAATTTATCGACTAAAGATTGGGAAATTCTTCAAAAGAAAACCTTTTTTGGAAAAGAAAAAAAATCACTGGCATACATAATTGGAATTATGAATATGATTCTGCATGGTATTGAAGCTCCTAATATTCAACATACTAATACACTTTCACAAAATATTATGGATTTTCAGGAAAAAGATAGATTTGACATTGTTCTAGCAAACCCGCCATTTGGTGGAAAAGAACGTAAAGAGGTGCAACAAAATTTTCCTATTAAAACAAGCGAAACAGCCTTTTTATTTTTACAACATTTTATAAAAATTCTTAAAGCTGGTGGGAAAGCAGGTATTGTTATTAAAAATACATTTCTTTCTAATACAGATAATGCATCAATATCTTTACGTAAACAACTTCTGGAAAATTGCAATTTACATACTGTTTTAGATTTGCCTGGTGGGGCATTTACAGGTGCAGGTGTAAAAACTATTGTTCTTTTTTTTGAAAAAGGAATGCCAACTAAAAAAGTGTGGTATTACCAGTTAAATTTGGATCGTAAATTGGGTAAAACAAATGCTCTTTCGGAAAAAGACTTGGAAGATTTTGTAACTTTACAAAAAACAAAAGCAGATTCTGCAAATTCTTGGAGTTTAAAAGATATTGATGAAAAAACATTTGATCTTTCTGTAAAGAATCCGAATAATAATGAAGAAGTAAAGTTGCTCGATCCAAAAAAGATTTTAGAGGAGATGGGAAAATTAGATCAAGAGAACAAAAAAATTATGAATACTCTCCGCAATATAATTATCTGAATATGATTGAAAAAATTTATTTATCTCAAATTTCCACAGATGTAAAAAATTGTCTTAAAGATTGTCTTTTGAGTTTATTTTTTAGGAAGGTTGATTTAATTGCATTTATCAAACAATCTGGTTCAACCTCAGCAGTTATGAAGGGTATAAATGATAATTTAACTAAATCACAAATAGTGGATCTCTATTTTAATAATCTTGCGGAAAGTACAAATAAAGGCAATTTGCAAGTCCATTCTCTTATTCGATCATTAATTGAATGGAAGGATTTTGATTCATATTGGTTTAGAAATGGTAATCTTGATCCTGATTATGCTAAAGGTAGAATTGAAAAACTAAAAGAGTTGCTTGGACAAAAAACAGAACTAGAAGAGCAAAGATCTCGAATTAAGGAACGAGAAGCTGAACAAGAAAAATTAAAAAAGAAAAATCAAACTATAACTGATTTACGAAATCAATTTTATGAAATGTGTAAAAAAGTTGATGAATCTCAACAAAGAGGTTATGACTTAGAAAAATTCTTAGGGTTTTTGTTCCCTATATACAATATAGATGTGTATAAACCCTTTAAATTGATTGGTGAACAAGTCGATGGTTCATTCAAACACGATGGCGAAAATTATATATTTGAATCTAAATGGCAAGATAAGGAAGTAGCTTGTAACCAATTATATAGTTTTGCTTTTAAAATTGAGAGTAATTCTTTATATCCTCGTGGTGTTTTTTTCTCAATAAATGGGTATACGGAAGAAGCACTTCAAAGAATTAGCTACAATAAGAAAGCTCAATTGATTTTATTTGATGCTATAGATTTTATAGCTGTTCTTGAAGAAAGAATAATGCTTCCAACTCTTCTTGATGAGAAAATTCGTTATGCGCAAACTAGATCGAAGATTTATATTAACGCAAATGAAATATTAAAGTAAATTTTAGCTAAATATGAAACATAACTGGCAAACAAAAAAACTTGGTGAACTGATTACTTATGAAAGAGGTTTGACTTATGCCAAAAGTAATGAAGTTAATTATTCAAATAATATTGTATTAAGGGCAAATAATATAAATTTAATTTCAAATAAATTGGATTTAACTGATCTGAAATACATTGATGATGGCATTATAATCCCTCCAAAAAAAAAGATTAATACTGGAAGTATATTAATATGTACTGCAAGTGGAAGTAAAAACCATTTAGGTAAAGTTGCATTTATTGAAAAAAAATATAATTTTGCTTATGGTGGATTTATGGCTCTTATACATCCAAAGAATGATATTGATTCCAAATATTTATACTATAATCTAGTTTCAGATAAATACAGATCATTTATTAATAAATTAGCTGATGCTTTAAATATAAATAATCTTAAATATGATACGTTAAAAGATTTTGAAATTAGTTTTCCTCAACTTACTGAACAAAAACGCATTGTTTCTATTCTTGATGAAGCTTTTGAAAAAATTGAAAAGGCAAAAATGAACACGGAAAAGAATGTGCAAAATGCTAAAGAATTTTTTGAAGCTTATTTAAATACTATCTTTTATGCCAAAAGAAATACATGGGAAAATAAACCTTTAAATGAAATTGCTGTAACTGAAAAAAATCAAAAAAAGAATACTAATCTTCCATATGTTGGTATGGAAGATATTGAGTCAGGAACTGGTGCTTTTCTGGGTTCAGATATTCCTCATAAAGTTAAAAGCTCTACTTTTCATTTCAATTCAAAACATATTCTTTATGGAAGATTACGACCATATTTAAATAAAGTTTTACTACCAGATTTTGAAGGCCATTGTTCAACAGAGATTTTTCCAATAAGAGTTAATAATCTAGTTATGAAAAAATTACTATTTTATTGGTTTTTATCATCAGAGAGTGTAAAAAAAATTAATAACACAACAACAGGGGCAAGAATGCCAAGAGCAAATATGAAAGAAGTTTTTAATTTTGTCATTCAATACCCTTCTTCAATGTCTGACCAACAAGCAGTTGTGAATAAATTGGATAATCTTTTTGAGGAAGCAATACAATTAGGAAAAACATATGAACAAAAAATTGTTCTTCTCGAAGAACTGAAGAAATCTATCCTTCATAAAGCCTTTTCTGGAGAGCTATAAAATGGTAAAATACTCTTGCAATGAAGCATATTTGTTTGTTTATCGATGAGTCAGGAAGTGGAAATCCAAAAGCTTGTGTTTCTCCATGCTACATTGTATGTGGATGCATGGTTTTAAACTATAAACGAGAAGAAATAAAAATAAAAGCAGATCAAATAAAGTTTAAATACTGGGGACATACTGATATCGTATTTCATTCAAATGAAATTGGAAGAAAAGAAGGAGACTTCAAGATATTAAAAGACAAAAAAGTTGCTGCAGAATTTTATTCAGATTTATTTAAATTTTTAGCATCTGCACAGATTTCTCTTGTAGTATCTTTAGTAGATCATTCAAAAGCCAAAAAATTGAATTGGAATGAACAAAAAGTATATAAAGAATCTGCAGATATTCTTATTAAAAATTTTATCCTCGCCTTGCTTGCTCAGGGAGATGTAAAAGGCAAATTAATTGTTGAATCTGCAACAGCAGAAAAAGATTTTATTTACCATAAGACCGCTGGATTTTATCTTTCAAATGGTATTAAAGAATTAGGAGTCTCATTTAAGGATGTACAACACGTTCTTACCGAGGTATCATTCGTAACTAAAAAAAATAATGATATTGAAGAACAAATCGCCGACTTACTTGCCTATGGTGCAAAGCTAAAATTTATAAAAACGAAACAAGCAGACATGAGTGAATATCAAAAAAGTATTACTAAAATCATTAATACAAAATTATTTAAGATGCATCCAGAAACTGGAACAAAGAAGAAAAAGTTCCAAGAAAAAATTGATAGTTTTAAAAAAGTCCCATAAATGCAAAAAAACTGGGTTGTGGCATCGCGCTCACTCTCCAGTTTCTAGCAATTAATAGTATAAAATATGGTTAGTTGGCTGTCAAGTTAGAGTTTTGTAAGTTTGTATACATTTGTAATCTCAATGTAAACAAACTTTAAAATATAATTATTTTTATGAACGAATCAGAAACACGGGCAGAATATATAGATCCAAAACTTAAAGAAAGTGGTTGGGGTGAAGTTGATGGCTCAAAAATAATGCGTGAATATCGTTTTACTGAAGGAAAAATACAAACTGGTGGGCAAAGAAGTAAACCAGAAATTGCAGATTACATACTGGTTTATAAAAATATCAAACTTGCAGTTATTGAAGCTAAACGATTGGATGAATATCCAACGGAAGGTGTAACACAAGCAAAAATCTACGCAGAGAAACTTAAAATTGAATATACATATTCCACTAATGGAAAGGAAATCTACGAAATTTGCATGAAAACAGGAGAAGAAAAATATATTAACCACTTCCCTACTCCAGAAGAATTATGGAACAAAATTTATTCCGATCAAAATGAATGGAAAGATAAATTTGCATCTGTACCATTGGAAGGAAAATATGGTAAAAGATATTATCAAGAAATTGCTATAAATAAAGCTTTAGAATCTATTGCAGAAAATAAGAAACGAATTTTGCTTACTTTAGCTACTGGAACAGGAAAAACCGCAATTACTTTTCAGATTGCTTGGAAATTATTTCACACTCGCTGGAATTTATCTCGAGACGGCATAAGAAGACCAAGAATTCTTTTTCTCGCAGACAGAAATATATTGGCAGATCAGGCATTTAATGCATTCTCTTCTTTTCCCGAAGATGCACTTATTCGCATTAATACTTTTGATATTCGCAAAAAAGGTAATGTCCCTAAAAATGGAAGTATATTTTTTACAATCTTCCAAACATTTATGAGTGGTCTAAATAACACTCCATATTACGGAGATTACCCACCAGATTTTTTTGATTTTATTATTATCGATGAATGTCACAGAGGCGGCGCAAATGACGAATCGAATTGGCGAGATATTTTAAGTTACTTTGCACCTGCGGTACAGCTTGGACTTACCGCAACTCCAAAACGAAAAGATAATGTAGATACATATAAATATTTTGGTGATCCTATTTATAGTTATTCATTAAAAGAAGGAATAAACGATGGTTTCTTAACACCTTTTAAAGTGAAACGAGTAAAAACTACTTTAGATGATTATATTTATACATCTGATGATGAAATAATAGAGGGAGAAGTTGAAGAAGGAAAATTGTATACAGAACCAGATTTTAATCGCATTATTGAGATTAAGGAACGAGAAGCAAAGCGAGTAAAGATATTACTAGAGGAAATAAATCAAAAAGAAAAAACTATTGTATTTTGTGCAAATCAGGATCATGCTCTTGCTGTTCGAGATCTCATAAATCAAATGAAAGATAGTAACAATCCAAATTATTGTGTCAGAGTAACAGCAAATGATGGTTTACGTGGGGAACAATATTTACGGGAATTTCAAGATAATGAAAAGACCATTCCAACTATTCTAACTACATCTCAAAAACTTTCTACAGGTGTAGATGCAAGAAATATTCGTTTCATTGTGCTTATGCGTCCTATTAATTCTATGATTGAATTTAAACAAATAATTGGACGCGGTACCAGATTATTTGAAGGAAAAGAATACTTTACAATTATTGACTTTGTAGATGCATATAAACATTTTTCAGATCCAGAATGGGATGGTGAACCTATTGATGAAACACCTACATCTTTTGGAGAAACTCGTTCAACAAAAAAAACTGAAATTCTTATAGATTTTCCACCAGAAATTGAGAAAAAGAAAAAAATAAAAATAAAATTAAGAGATGGAAAAGAAAGAGAAATTCAACACATGGTTTCAACATCCTTCTGGAGTATGGATGGAAAACCAATTTCTACGGAAGAATTTTTGAAGAATATGTTTGGGGCCCTTCCCGACTTTTTTAAAGATGAAGAAGAATTAAAAAAAATTTGGTCAGATCCAAAAACTAGGAAAGCATTTTTAGATAAAATTGCAAATCTAGGATATGGAAGAAATGAATTGGAGACGTTACAAAAAATAATTGATGCAGAAGATAGTGATTTATATGATGTATTAGCCTATATTTCTTTTGCAAAACTTCCAATAACTCGTACAGATCGTGTTTCCGAAACAAAAAATGCAATTTTTTATGGTTTAGATGAAAAACATAAAGAATTTATCGAATTCGTACTTAAAAAGTATATTCAAAATGGAGATCAAGAATTATACGAAGACAAATTACCTCAGCTGGTTAATTTAAAATATCATTCTTTTTCAGATGCAGAAAAAAATCTTGGAGATACCGAAATGATTCGTACTACTTTCTTTGGATTTCAGAAGAATCTGTATGAGTATAACCCTGGATAACAGTTTCATCTCAACTTCCCTTTCTGATACACCTCTTTTGGCATTTTAAAACTAGGATCTCCTCCTCTACTTCGCCACACATCATCCATATTAAATGTAGGTTTAGAAGATCCAGCTTTTTTAACTTGGTTTAAAGAAGGTTGTGCTTCAAAAAAATCTGTATTCTGTTCAAATGTTTGCATATCCATTACTTGCAAATCTACTTCTTCCCCATGCATTTCTGGATCATAAGGTTCACAATACATATTGCCATCTGCATCGGTCATAACGGCAACAACAACTTGGCGTTCTGTTTGTAGTTCTAACGTGTCTCCTTCAAACGTTTCAATTTTAATATGTCTGGTAAATGGATCACCTTTAACAAGTCCAACCATTTGTCCATAACCTTCTGGAACTAAGTCGTTATATACATTTTCTTCTGGATTAGAATATGTAGTTTTACGTTCTACCATAGAAATTTACTGAATTTCTAATATAAATCGTTACTTTTGCATATTAAAGTTTTCTGTTATATATCGCCATTGAGAATATCAATAATAACTCAAATACTCTGCTACCTCCGCAAGCTTTACCTTTTCATCTACTTCTGCAAAGTTCTGTGTTGCTAAATCTTTTAGATTAAGAACAATACTATCAAGTGCCCAGCGAAGTTTATAGTATGTAATAAGCTGCTCATCTATTTTTGTTTCATTTATATTCTTTAAATACTCTTCTTTATTAAAGAAAGAGCTATCGTTAAGAAACATAAGGTCTCGTTCTTTTGGTGCAAGCATACAGCCATCCCAGTCTAGCAGTTTAATATCTCCTGGTACCTGAATAATATTTAAGCCAGTAATATCTCCATGAGTAATAACTAAAGGAGGTTTATTCTTTTTATAATGAACATTTAATTTGACAAGACCCTCAATAAGTTCGTGAATTTTTCTTTCATGTTGTAACGCTAGTTGTGAAAAACGTTTTTCAGTTTGAATGTGTGCTTGTTTAATTACTTCATCAAATGCAATCATATAATTTTCATTAAAATCTTCAGCAGGCAACTGTGTTTGAATGCTTGAAGTTTTATTGTGTAGAATCGTACATATTTCTACAAGTTTTTCTACAAGTTCATCATGAAAATCTGGGTTTTCTTCTACAACCAAAGGCCCTTTGACAAAAGGAAAAACAGAAATATATCCGTTTTCAACTTTGTGAACAGTAGTTTCCTGAGAAGTTTTTACTGGAGGAATAATGAATGAATTCTCTGCCAGTTCTAACAGTAGTGCATGTGTTTTTTCTGTTTGTTCTTGTGAAGAAAGATCTGCATTATATTTTACAATATAAACATTTTCAGCTGTTTCTACTTTATAAGAAGTACTCTCTTCTCCCACGGGAATAAAAATCATTTCGTTAGGTGTAATGGTATATGCAGAAATAAGATGTTTTTTTATTGTTTCCTTGAGTCCTTTTGGTTCGTATCTCATGATGGAATTATATCAAATCACTTTCCAAGCATTCTCCACACAAAAGAAAGAATAATACTTAACAAAATAGAAGTTGTTACAGGAAAATAGAATGTAAAGTTATCTCGTTTAATATAAATGTCTCCAGGAAGTTTACCTAAAAAAGGTATAGAAGGTCCATACGAAATATAAACACCTACAAGTGTAAGTACAATACCAACAATAATAAGCGTTTTAGGAATATCTATCATACAGGTATTATATATATCACTTATAAAAAAAGAATAAGAATAATGCCATCTGTAATAACTGTAAGTCTACTTTTGGATTAAAAAAATCACTTGATTTTTATATGGCTAACTATATCATTAACTATATGAAAAAAATACTAATCATTGTTATAACAGCCATTGCAGTTATTTTATCAATATATCTTAGTTCCGGTCTTTTAGAAAAAAATGACACAAAAGAACCATCTGTAACAAGCGAACCAGCTTCTGTTGCTGCAGATTTGAGTAAAGAACCCATATATACAAACGAAACATACGGTTACTCTATTAAACTTCCTTCAACACTTGAAGTAGAACAAATGACACCACACTCTATTCAACTAGTAACAAAAGAAAAAGAAATAGGACAAGGACCAACAAATTTTATTTATATATCTGTCATACCACAAGATATGAAAGAAAGCATTGGTGAAATATATAACTATTATGCAGATGATTATAACGAGCTTATAAATATGACAAAACAAGGGTCAAGTATTTCTGTAACAGATGTAGAACAACCAGATTTGGATGAATGGAATACCTATACTTTCGCAAATACTGTTCAAATCGATGGCATTACTGCAAAAGTTTTTGAAAACTATAAACCATGGGAATTTCCAAATGGAACAACAGAAACCAGATACATGTTTGAAAAAAATGGAACAAGATATTTACTTGGTTACTATACCGGTGGAGATTCTGTAGGCAAAGCAGCAATAGATCCACGTATAGCAAATGCCATAGTTCACAGCTTTGATTTAAAGTAAAAAAGATAGCTCACTTCCCTAATGGTTCGGCAAAAGAGAAAATTTAGTTACATGTAAAATGAATGTTATAATGAATCAAATCTTATGTTTACATTTAAAGCAAAATTAATTGGTGGTATTATTGCAATTGCCCTTATACTTTTTTGTGCCGTACTTATTCTAAATAGACATCTATTTGAAAAGCCAGATAATAAAGTTAATTTAACCAGTGCAACAGTCATTTTAGAAATCAAAAAACTTGGCAACTTAGAGACCGCTTCATACACTATTGAAAAAATTGTAGAAGCAGGACAAGATGGAAACCCATTTCAAGATTTACTGTTCGGAGATAGAATTTTACTTATTGCACATGGAAAAGTAATTGCAGGTGTAGATATGTCTCAAATAACAGAAGATCAGGTTATTGTAGATAATGAAACAATAACTATTACATTACCACCGCCAATAATTTTATCGAGTTCTTTAGATAACTCTAAAACACGTGTTTATGATAGAACAAAAGGCTATTTAAATACTGGTGATAAAAATTTAGAATCTGAAGCACGTTTAGCAGCAGAACAATCTATAACGCAAGGTGCATGTGAAGCAGGAATTTTGCAAGAAGCTCGGGAAAATGCTTTTGAACAAGTAGAACAACTTTTTAAATTTGCTGGATTCACAACAGTAAATATTAATATGCCAGAAGGAAGTTGTTAACTGTTATGGCAGAACGTTTAGTAAATATTTTTTTTCAAAAAAGTTTTTTTATAAAACTTGGTGATGAAATAAAAAAACATCATCCTTCTTTTAATACAAAACAGTTTCTAGAACACATATACACTTCAGATTTTGAATCCCTTACATTAAAAGAACGGATGCACAAAGCTGCAGCGGCTCTACGAAAAAATTTACCTGCAGATTATAAACAAGCTGTCGAAATTTTAAAAAAAGTAGAACCTTTGTTTGAAGGGTTTGAACATATACTATTTGCAGATTTTGTAGAACAATACGGGCTCGAAGATTATGAAACATCAATAGAAGCATTAGAAATTTTTACCAGATCTACTGCAGAATTTGCCATAAGGCCATTTTTAATTAAATATCCACAAACAATAAAACAAATGGTGAAATGGTCAAAACATGAAAAAGATTATGTACGTCGTTTAGCAAGTGAAGGTACGAGACCAAGACTTCCATGGGGACAAGCATTACCTGCTTTTAAAAAAGATCCATCCCCCATTCTTCCTATTCTTGAAAACTTAAAGAATGATCCTTCAGAAACTGTCCGTCGTAGTGTGGCAAATAATTTAAATGATATTTCTAAAGATAATCCAGAAGTTGTGTTGGCAATAGCAACAAAATGGATAGGAACTTCTCCCGAAACTGATGAATTACTAAAACACGCACTCCGTGGATTATTAAAAAAAGGAGATCGTCAAGCAATGCGGTTATTTAACTATCATGATGCAGAAGGAATTTCAGTTAAAAATCTTATGGTAGAACCAGCTCAGATTCATATTGGGCATACTGGTTTTGTTTCATTTGAAATAATACTTGCAGGTACAAAAGAAAAAAAATTGCGCATTGAATATCAAATTGTATATGCACGTCCAAACGGTAAAACCGGTAACAAAATATTTCAGGTTGAAGAAAGTAAATTTAAAGCGGGTTCAAAACAATATAAACGAAAGCTTAATTTTTTCAATATGACAACACGAAAACATTATGCGGGGAAACATACATTAACTATTATTGTAAATGGACATCCATTACAGTCTGTGGATTTTTATTTAATATAAGAAGTTCTTTATCTTTTTTCTTCCATTGTTTCACTTCGTACTCACGTTTCATTGCTTCTTGTTTAGTAGTAAAAGTTTCAAAATACACTAAAATAACTGGTCCTTTTGCTCTTGTGTACTTTGCAGATTTACTATTTTTTGCATTATGCTCCTCTACTCTGCGTTCTAAATTGGTTGTTACACCAGCATAAAGAGAATTATCGATACAGCGAACTAAATAGAAATAATACATATAATGTGTCTAATTGTACTTTTTAATTATAATACTGTATAATATACGAATACATTAATGATTCGTACTACTAAAAAAAGCTTACATACTATTCGTTTTTTACAGACTACATTCTTTGTATAATGAAAATTCAAAATATGAGAGGAGGTGCAACAATACATGGACAAAAATAAATTATTTATTGGAAGTTTACCTTGGTCAATTACCAGTGAAGCTTTAGCTGAATTATTTTCTCAATATGGAGAAATATCTGATGCAGTAGTCATTTCAGACCGCGCAACAGGCAGATCTAAAGGATTCGGTTTCGTAACATTTACTTCAGAAGAAGCAGCAAATGCAGCTCTTGAAATGGATGGCCGCGAAGTTGAAGGAAGACCAATCGTCGTTAACATCGCAAAACCTCGTGAAGAACGAACAGGTGGAGGCGGAGGAGGATTTAGACGCGATAATGGTGGCTTTAGAAACGATCGTAATGATCGAAGAGGAAGATAATTCCTTTTTTAAAACTGAGATACAGAAGATAGCTGGTTATTACAATAGCAAGATATTCATGTATCTCTTTTTTATGGGTAAAATGCAACTTCTCCCCCACTATTGTAAAAAGTATGATATAATTATATTTAGATTTCAGTTAATAACATAAACCTGCTTAAATCTGTTTCGTTCGCGACTTCATTTCTACATTTAGAAATCTACGTACAAAGGAAACTAAATACTCAACAAGAAAGATGGTTATAAGCACAATTTTTTTTAAATGTGGGCCAATCTTTAAGGAAAGCAACATAATTACATATTGTATTAGGTTAGTAATCAACAAAGAGGAATTTGAGCAGATTTATTTTATTACTTGATTCTGAATTAATCTCCGGAGAATATTATTTGAAGGAGATTTTTTTATGGAGAAAATTGAATTATTGGAGCGGTCCCTTGTATAAGGACCGCTCCACTTGTGAACTAGTCGGACAAATCATCGCCGGGAGTATTGGAAGGTTTTTTACCCTTCGGTTTCTCTTTTGGCTTTGATCCACCTTTCTGCCCTTCTTTGGTTGGATGTTCATCCACTTCGGATTCTTCATCATTCTTCTTAACAATTCTGCTAGACATGTTATTCTCCATTCAAGAAATCGCTTCGATCCTGTTTAGGCAATTAAAACAGGCAGGAAAATCCTATAGTATTCTACCATGAAGCTTCATAACATTCAAATTAGATTAAAATGTCTTACAAATTCTTTTAATTGCATCATCAATATGTATCTGCTATACTTTCAAAAATGGAATCTTTATTTACAGTTACATTTATTCTCCTTATTATTGTGCTCTTTAAGAGCACAGGGAGGTATATGTATTTGTAAATAAACAAATACAACAATACAACCTCCCATTCCAGGGAGGTTTTTTTTTATTATTAAAAACCCAATATGAGTTCAGAACGACAAGATCAAAATAGATCGCTTGCTATAGAAACAGCTTTACAGACCAATGTAGAAGTATCCGCTATTACATCTGGCAATAAAAAAATTGTACTAATACCAAGTAATACTATTTTAGAAAATGCAGGTGCAGATGAATTTGGTTGGCATCCGCTGCAAGCAGAAGAAAGTATCTATCGTAGTGCATTAACAGCAGAACATATAAATTGGTTACAGCTACGACTACCTGGAATAGAAAATGTGGTGGATTTACAGGCTTTTGAGGGAAATTATTATATGTTGCACAGTAATAAAGCTTCAATGCCATTGCGCCATTTAGATGGACACATTGATAAAAATCCTACTCTCTTGCCTACTATCGAACCTGGTGGAGATATCCCCTCTAACCAAATTGAACATACAGAAGAACAAAAACAGCAAATGAAGGATGAAGCTGTACAAGTAATACAAGGACAAGAAGAACAGTTTCCGTTATTAGATACCGTAACTACAGAAGATGGACAAATAAAATCAATTCGACTAGTAGCTGGTGATACCATGAGTAATTTACAGCAAATTGGTAGATATTCGTTGTTAAAACCAGATTCTATAGTATCCCCTTTTACCAAAGATGTTGTTGCAGTTTCTTTTGGACCAGAAGGTGCAGAGTTTGTAGGCTACAAATATGGAAAAATTAGTGAAGTTGCACCAATTCCAACAACAGATGGTGAATCTCGATCTAAATTAGAAACATTAGTTCGCGCAATTGGCCAAACCATTGGTTACGATGAGCGTGTATTTAGAAATATTACAAAAGGTGTATCTTTATTAGCAGAAAAATCAAAAGAAAAAGATTTTAAGTTTGCCGAAGAATTAGCAGAACTAAGACAAGATCAACGTAACATGACTGTATTAAAAGATGAATTCCAAAGTATAGTACAGTACCTTCATAATGAATTAATTTCTTCTGGAAGACTATTATCAAAACACGAATCTGCTAAACCAGCTGTTGAAGGTGCAAAAATACCAACACATAATCAACCTATTACTGAACAAGTTGCAAGAAATTTATATACAAACACACAATTAGGTGCAATTATTGATTCTGAATGGAGACAAACAGCAGTTCAATCTAAATATGATTCTTATGCTTCATCATTACATGATGGAGCTGGTAATGTAACAGATGAAAGTCCGCTTAATACGTATGAATTTAAACAATTAACAAAAAAACAATTAGATGAAACTCAAATTGCGCAGGTATTAACATTAGCCGGAACTTCTTTTCCAACTATAGCTCAATGGAAAGATGCATTAATCATTGCAACACAAAATGAAGTTGATCAGGAATTAACAAATAAAGTAAAAGACTTTTTAGCAATAATTGGTCAGGCACATGTAATTGAACAATTATCGTTAGACTCATCAGAAATAGATATTGCTCCATTTGCTACTTTGCAACTTTCTAAATCACAACCAGAAAAAGCAGATGAACCAGAAGCTATAAGTTCTGCTATATATTGGGCACAAACTGCAGAATCCGTGTGGAATTCTCTGTACACTGATGTAGATATTACCGAATATGAAATTGCAAACCAAGCAAATAAACAAAGTTTTGCGGAATTACCTGAACCACTAAAAAAATTAAGTTATTTTTTAGAAACGCAAACAGCAACTATGGGTTTGGCTAGTAATTTAAATGCAAATTGGGTATTAAATGAATATCGTAATCGTCAAGTAGACACACCTCAACTAGATGTGAATCAAATTGTGAGATTAATATCAAATACTGCTGTCTCAGAATTAGTACATTGGCAGAATATCTCTGAAGGATTAAAACAACTAAACAACTCAAACATACCGCCAGAAAACTTTGCAAACTATAAAGAAATTCACTCAAAATCTATAATCGATTTTACTTCTGGATTAGTTGAATCTGTATTTGATTTACAAGAAATTAAACGAGATTTTGCCGATACTTCTATTCCAACAAGAGAATTATTCAAACGACTCGAATCTTTAGGATTAGATCCAAATAATGTAAACGCAGTATTTGATTTAGTTACAAATGATGAATCACTTTCTGCTCATGAAGTTCAATGGTTAAAACAGTTTGCAAATATAGTATTACCTGTTGGTCATCGAGGAAATTATGCTTCTGCTGCTGAATTAGTTTCAGCAGGATTAGCTTTGTTACGAAGTGGCAAACCAGAAGTTCCATTGGTATTACAAATGGCAGCTGGAGGTCACCCTACTCCATCGATGTTGTTCCCAAGTTATAGTTCAACCATGTTACATGGATATAAAGAAATAAATTCATTAAATACATTAGCTCAACAAGCAGGTTTACCACAAATAAAGCCAGAACTTGTGGTGTTAAATGCATACAAAGCTGCTCAAGCAGTAAACCATGCACACTCTCCAGAGTTATACCAAGCTGTTCAAGATACACGTAAAATTAACCAAGATATGATGGATGCGTATTTGCAATTAGACTTTGTAGAAGCTGGAAACACAACCTATACATTTAAAGAAGATTTATCTTGGAAACAAGACGGACAAGCAAATACATTTCAAGAAGCAATATTACCCTATGCAAATCGTGTATTTAATTTAGACGTTACTTTAGCTTTAAACCAATCACAACAAGAAAAAATTACCCAAACCTTTGGTGAAGGTGCACTTACTGCAATTCAGCAAGAATTAAAATCAGCGTTATCCAATAATAAATCTCAAAAAACTTTTAAACAAGCAATAGCTCAACTTGGTTCTTCTAAAGCGAAAGTTTCAATAAAACCAGAATTCTGGCAAGAACATACAGATCTGTATGCCGAATTAGAACATATGTATACCGCAGCTGAAGGTTTATATGCCGTTGCACGAATGGGATTATCTCGTCGTAATCCACAAAATAAAGAAGAAGTAATGGCAAGTATTCAAGATTCCATGCGGTATGCCATAATGCATTTATTCTATTTTGCAGATGTTAAAGGTACAAATGAACAAGAGGTGCCAATGCAAGTAAATTATATTAGTGAAGATGAAGAACATTTCCGTAAAGTGCGTAAATATGTTGCAAACTTAATACATGGAAATGGTCAGTATGAATTAAGAAGTAATACATTCGATACAGGAGTTTCTGAAGGTGCACAACGAAAATCATATTATCCTGATTCTAGTTTGCCACTTTTTTCAGATTGGGATACACCCGAAGCACAACAAGAATTAATTACTTATTTATGTGCAGATAAACAACAAATGTATCAAGAAACAGAAAAACAAGCTGAAGCCAGATTCGTAGATACCAATGCTCTATTGTGCATGCCATCATTGGAGCAATATGTACAAAATGGTGGTCATGAAACTCATTGGTACGAAGAAAAAGCAAAACGAGCCAAACAATATGTTGCAATGCTGTTACAAATTCAAGCTGCAAACCCAGATATATTGGATCGTATGAAACAACATAAAGATCTTATAAATCAATATCAAGAACGTATATAATATTTTTTTGCAAAAATCTCATTATTATTTATTAATACTATGAAAAACCAAACTACATCTGCTTCACAACTGGATCAAATTAAAAAAATTCATGATAATGCTATAAATAGAGTTGAAAAAAGACTTTTTGATTTTATGAAAGATGAAACAGTTCTTTCTAAAGAAAGTAAACAGTTAATTGATGCAGAACAAACATATTTACAAAAGAAATTTTTACAATCACTTACAGATGTTGAAAAGCTTTCAGCAGATTCTTTAGCTGGTAAAAGACGTTATCCAAAAAGATTATCTACTTTAAATCCAGCTGTAAAATCTCATAGAGATAAGATAGATGCTTTTATGGTAGATGCTTCAAAAGCATGGCTTATTGATGGAACAGTAATTAGTCATCATATTGGAGAAATAAAATATATTGCGGGAGTTCCAAAAGAACAAGCTGCAATTATTGATGTTATTGTTTCTGCATCGTCTCTTGCTTTGGGAGCACAAAATCCTTGGCTTTTAAAAGCAGATAGAATTGAGGATCATTTAGAAATAAGGGACAATGTGTGCAGTGCCTATCATCCAGGTTTACGACAAGAATTTGTTTTGAATGAACTTGCTAAACTATATCCGGCTAAAAAAGTTGTTTCAGAAGTAAAGGTACTTACTGAATCTTCGGGAACTATTGTAGATTCTGCAGCAATTGAAACTGTTGTTTCATTTGTAGAAAAACAATATAACGACGGAAAGAAAAGAAGAGTTCTTGCTGTAGATGGCACTTGGTGTGGCGGATATGGAACTGCGCGTGAAGGTACAGGTTTTGGAGTGGATGCACAGCAAAAAGAACGATCTGGTGGAAATGTATGGGTAGATCGATCTTTACCTGCTCCAAGTAAAGCAAATGCAGTTGAGTTTTTAAAATTATGTACAGAAAAGATAGAATCTGGAGCTGTTGCAGGTTTGTATTTAGAACCAGATGAAATTGGAGACTTGGGAATTATTGATGTAGATGTTGAAGTTTTAAGAAAAGTAAAACAATTACTAGCAAAACATAACCTTCCAATTATTTTAGATTGTGTACAACAACTGGGAAGAACCGGAAGTTATTGGGGAGATAATGTAATGGAAGTGTTTAGTGATTATCCACTTACCGTTATTACAACAGCAAAATCTGCGTCTAACGGTCAGCCATTTGCGTATGTATTAATGCCAAAAAATATTAGTGATTGTGCTTCTCCATTAAGTCAAATTACTACAAATACGTATAATGGTCCTCTGCTTCGATCAGTTTTTGTAGCAGAAATTTTACAAGATGACACCTTACAACAATGGATCCGTAGAAAAACGCAGATTATTGAAAAAGTTGCGTCTGAATATGGTGTTGAAATTGGTGAAAAAGGATTACGTGGTAAATATTTGAATAGAGCTTACTATGTGGGAGATACTGAACAAGTAAAACTTGCTCAGATTGCACTTTTAGCAGAAGATGGTTTGCTTATTGGCGCACTTCCCCAAAGTTTACGTTATCAACCAATGATATTTAGTTTAGATTCAACAACTGAAACCAATGCACGTATTATTTTTAATAGAGTTGCAGAAATTAAAAAAGGCAATATTTCTCGCGAAGTACTTGAAGTGCATAAAGCTATTGAAGGAAAAAGTAGTGGACTGGCACGAAAAGATT
>CAZSUZ010000002.1:65112-67536 GCA_964610165.1 uncultured Gammaproteobacteria bacterium | reverse complement strand
GGTACAGCAACTGATAACTGTGAAGACTATTCTGAAGAAATGCAAACATATTGTAGTGATCCAGCAAACGCAGGATTTATTCCAGCAGCTCGAGAAGTTGCAGTTGGAAACTCTGCTTCTAAAGGTCCAGAAAATGCAAAAGTAACTATTGTTGAATTTTCTGATTTTGAATGTCCATTCTGTATAAGAGCATTCCCAACAGTACAACAAATTATTGAAGCTTATCCAAATGATGTAAAAATTGTTTACAAACATTTACCATTAACAAATATTCATCCAAATGCAGAACGAGCAGCAATTGCTTCTGAATGTGCCAGAGATCAAGGAAAATTCTGGGAACTGCATGACAAGATGTTTAGTACAGAAATATAACTATTATTCGTTACTAAAAAAGCTCACCAATTGGTGAGCTTTTTTTATGATCTACATTTTAATAAAGCTGCTAAATCTGAATGTATACCTTTCTTAATTTCTTCACTATACTCTAGTGTTAATGCATTTTTAGTATGAAAATATTCACAATGAGTTGCATTAAATAAATCATTGAACGTATAATTTCTTAATCTTCCTGCAAGGCGTTCTTGCTCTATTCTTTTTAATTCATCTAAATACCATTTCTTTAATTCTTGAAAATCAGGATGACGAATTGTTCCCCAATTTTGCATCACAATATGTGGAATAAAAATTTGTGATGAACTATTAATTCGACCTTGTCTTACACCCCAAGAGTTATCTAAATACAGTTGTACAATAGCCCCATTTTGGTTGTTTTCTTCTGCAATTGTTATTGGTGGTGCTTGTTCAAAATGATCTGCGTATTGCAATCCATCTTGGTGGTACATTGTATGCGTGATAAGTTGATGACGTAAATCGTATATTTGATATTCAAGATTAGAGGTAAGGTCAGATGAGACTTCTTGTTCTGTAGTTGACATATATTGTGACGCTAACGAGATTCGAACTCGTGTTACCAGGATGAGAACCTGGTGTCCTAGGCCTCTAGACGATAGCGCCAAACAAATTAAGAGCTTATTGACAAGGTATCTTTATTTGTGTATTATTCTAACATTACTCCCCCACATGAGCAACAGATAAGTTCGCCTGGGGGACTATTTTTATATGAAAAAGACATTTCAATTTACACCAGACGGATTCAAAAAACTACAAGAAGAGTACAAAGATTTAATAGATAATCAGCGTGCAAAAGTTGTAACACGACTTTCGAAAGCTCGTGCTATGGGTGATTTATCTGAAAATAGTGAATACTCTGCTGCAAAAGAAGAAATTGCTTTTGTTGAAGGCCGTATAAAAGAAATCGAAGAACTCATGAAAAATGCAGAAGTTGTAGACACTGGTTCTTCTGACAGTATTGAAATTGGTACAGAAGTGGTTGTAGAAAAAAATGGTACAGAAGAACGTTTTAGTATTGTTGGTGAATTTGAAGCAGATCCAATTTCAAAAAAATTATCTGCTACTTCTCCTATTGGTAAAGCTCTCCTTGGAAAAAAAACAGGCGATATTGTCTCAGTTGAAGTTCCAGTTGGAACTTTAAAATACAAAATCAAAGACATTAAAAAAGCCTAATAAATAGCAGTATAATATTCATATTATGAGCAACCAAATTTCCGATGACTTTATCGGCCAACGACAACGCCGCATTCAAAACATGCAAGAACTCCGTTCACTTGGCATAAACCCATTTACTCCAGAATCTCAAAAAGATACAAACAATAAAGATATAGTAGATAATTTTGAAAAGTACGACGGTAAAAAAGTAACACTGGCTGGTCGTTTAACTGGTAAAAGAGAACACGGCAAACTTATCTTTGGTGATATTTTAGATCAATCCGGTAGTATTCAGATTGGTATTAAAAAAGACGAAATTATTGAAGATTTAAAAAACTCATATTTAGGCTGGAATAACTTAAAACTAATCGATATTGGTGATTTTGTACAAGTCACAGGTACTATTCAAAAAACACAACAAGGAGAAATTACTATTTTTGTTACACATTTTAAATTGTTAACAAAAAGTCTTCGCCCTCTTCCCCTTACATTTGATGAAAAAGAACAACAGTTTAGAAGAAGATATATAGACTTTACTGTCAATCCAGATCGTAAAGCATTATTTGAAAGAAAAGCAAAATTTTGGAAAGTGTCCCGCGATTTTATGAACAATGAAGGGTATATTGAAGTAGAAACTCCAGTTTTAGAACATGTAACAGGTGGTGCAGATGCTAATCCATTTGTAACTCACCATAATGCACTTGATCAAGATTTTTATCTAAGAATTTCCACAGAGTTATATCAAAAAAGATTAATTGGTGCAGGATTTGAAAAAATTTATACACTTGCTCCAAACTTTAGAAATGAAGGTTTAAGTGATGAACATTTACAAGAATATTATCAGCTTGAATGGTACAC
>CAZSUZ010000002.1:33618-65012 GCA_964610165.1 uncultured Gammaproteobacteria bacterium | reverse complement strand
ATGAAGGTTTAAGTGATGAACATTTACAAGAATATTATCAGCTTGAATGGTACACGGCATATTCTGATTACAAACAAGGAATGGATTTAGTTAAAAGACTAATTCAATATATTGCAAAAGAAGTGTACGGTAAAACAAAATTTTCAACTCGTGGGCATGAATTTGATTTAGCAGACGAATGGAAAGAAATTGATTACACAGAAATTATCCGTAAAACATATAACGTTGATATTTTCACAACGCCAGATGCAGAAATGCTTAAAGTGTTAAATGATCAAGGTATAGAACTTCCTGGTGCAATAAATAGAAATAGAATTATAGATAATTTATGGAAAACAATTAGAAAAAATATTGCTGGTCCAGCTTTCTTAGTAAATCAGCCAATGTTTATTTCCCCGTTGGCAAAATCTATTCCAGATCGACCAGAATTAACACAACGATTCCAAGTTATTATTGCCGGTTCTGAACTTGGTAACGGTTACTCTGAGATTAACGATCCAATTGACCAACTAGAACGCTTCTTAGAACAACAAAAAATGCGCGATGCCGGAGATGATGAAGCTCAAATGCTTGATATTGATTATGTTGAAATGCTCGAATACGGTATGCCACCTACTTGTGGTTATGGTCATAGTGAACGTGTATTCTGGTTCTTAGAAGATATTACAGCTCGTGAAGGAACAATCTTTCCACAGATGAGACATGAAACAGAAGAAATGACAAAGAAAATTTATGCAGATAAATTACCTTTTATTAGTACTCCTAAAAAAGCCCAACCAAAACAAAACTCTGGACCTGTTGAAGGTTTACCAACTAGAGAAGAAGCACATGCATTATTAGAAAAACATGTTAAGGAAGATTATCAAAAACTTCATGCAAAAATGGTTGCAAATGCAATGGAACTGTATGCAAAAGAATATGGCGGAGATGCAGACCTGTGGTACATAACAGGACTTCTTCATGATTTAGATTACAATGAATTTCCAGACGAACATCCTAAAGAATCTTTAAAATGGTTTACAGAATGGGATTATCCTCAAGAATTAATTGATGCAGTTTCTGCACATGCGTTTGGTTCAAAACGAACAGATACACCTCCAAAAACACAACTTGATTTTGCTTTAGTTGCATGCGATGAAATGTCTGGCCTTTTATATGCCTACTCTTTAATGAGACCAACAAAATTTGTTGGTATGGAAGCAAAATCTGCTGCAAAAAAATTTAAAGATAAAGCATTTGCTGCAAAAATTGATCGCGCGGAAATTCAGATGGGAGTCGATGGTTTAGGTGTAGATCTTAAAGATCATATTACTAAACTTATTGATGTGTTTAGTAACATGGAAGAGTTTAAATAATTTTTTTATACATCAAAATCTTATCAATAAAGCCATCTTTATAAGCAGTTCCTTCTGGCAGCATACCATACTCAATAAACCCTAATTTTTTATACATTTCGAATGCAGAAGTATTAGGTTTATAAACAGATAACGTAATAATTTTTAATCCATCTATATTTAATTTTGCTTCATCGATTGTTGCCTTTGCAAGTTCAAACCCTAATCCTTGGCCTCTATATTCTTTATGAAGTGAAATACCAAAAATTCCTAAATGAAAAGATCTTTTTCTGCTTCTTTGATTTCTGGTAATACTACAATTACCAACCAAGTTTCCATTTACGGTGCAAACAAGAATTACTCCATCACCATCTTCTACTTTATGAAATTGATCTTCTAAATATGCTTGTTCTTCTTCTTGAGTAAATTGTTCACCAGATAAACTTACATAAATATCTTCTGCAGAAAGAGTATTTACATATTCTGTCATTGCTTCAACATCACTCAGCTGTGGATAACGAATAGTTGCTTGTTGACCATTTTTTGTAATAAATTCATGAACAATGATGCCTGGAGTAAAGGTTTTCATATAATAATTATCGCATATTTTAAAAAATTGTATTATTTTTTATAAATTGTTATTATGATACAAAATATGCAAAAAATTCTTCTCTGTCCCCCAACATATTTTGATATCGAATACGCAATTAATCCGTGGATGCATATTGAAGCAAAAGTAAATCGTGAAAAAGTATTAGAGGAATTTAAGCAACTTAAACAAATATATTCTAAACTTGGTGCACAATTTAATGAGATTCAACCAACAAAAGGTTTACCTGATCAAGTGTATACAACAGATATGGGTTTACCTGTAGGTAAACTATTTATTAAATCAAACTTTAAATATGGTCAAAGAAAACCAGAAGCAACAATTGGCGCCGAATATTTTACATCTTTAGGATATGCCATTTATAACATTCCCCCATCTATTAGTTTTGAAGGTGAAGGTGATTTAATAAAAAATGGAGATAGATATTTTATGGGATGGGGACAAAGAACTTCTTATGAAGCTGAAGAATATTTAAGTATTGCTCTTCAAAAAGAAATTATTCCACTTAAATTAAAAAATCCCAGTTTCTTTCATTTAGATACCTGTTTTGCACCATTAAATAAAGATGTAGCAATTTATTACCCAAAAGCTTTTTCAACAGATAGCAAACAAACACTGGCTAAATATTTTAAAGAACTAATAGCAATAGAACAACATGATGCCGATGTTTTTGCTTGTAATTTAGTAATTCTTGATAAACATATTATTATTCATGAAGGACTTTCTCCCGAATTAAAGAACAAAATGGAACAGTATGGATTTACAGTGCATAGTTTGGATATGACCGAATATTTAAAAGGTGGTGGCAGTGTAAAATGTGTAAGTTTGCAGATATTTGAGTAGATACTTGAAATTTTCAGTATAATGAGTATAATAATATATGGAGATAGATAAGATATTAACTAACCTCGTTGATCTTCACCTTCATCTTGGCTCGGCTACACCGCCTCACATTTTATGGGAAATAGCGCACGAACAAGGAATTAAACTTCATAATAAAGATTATTGGAAATTTATTGATTCTATTACTATTAAAGAAAATACAGATTACGATACTTACTTAGATTTTTTCCATGTAACAGAACTTATTCAATCTTCAACACATGCAATAGAAAAAGCCTGTCACCAAGCAGTAAGTTATTATTACCGTACAAGTGATGTTCGAACAATAGAACTTCGATTTAATCCAATGCTTCGAAACAAAGGTGGAGAACAAGATCTAGATAAAATTGTGTTTAGTTCTTTAGTCGGCATTAAAAGAGCTTGTTTAGAATATCCAGTAAAAGCCGGTATTATTTTAATGATGGATCGCAGATTTGATAAAGAAAAAAATACAATAATTGCAAAAAAAGCTGCTCGTTTTAGAAATGAAGGTGTTGTAGGAATAGATTTAGCTGGTCCTCTTAATGACAAATTTAAAATGGACGATCTTGTTGAAGCAGTACAGATTGCAAAAGATGCAGATCTAAAAGTTACTATTCACACAGGAGAAGTTACTCCTCCAGAAGAAATGTGGGAAGTTATACATAAATTTAACCCAGATCGTATTGGTCATGGTGTTCGTTGTATTGAAGATCCAAAACTGATGAAAAAATTAGCAGATGATAAGATTGTTTTAGAAATTTGTCCAACATCAAATATTCGTACTCAAGCTGTTAAAGATTGGACTGAAATGAAAAAAACAATTAGAACCTTAATAGATAATAATGTGTTATTTACAATTAATACAGACGGTCCAGAATTAATTGAAACAACAGTAAAAAAAGAATTTGAAAAATTATTAGAACATAATATTTTATCTGTTGCAGAAGTTAAACAAGCAATAGATTTATCTCATAAAGTTACATTTATAAAATAATATGCAATTTACAAACAACTATCCAAATAAAATAATTTCAGACGGCATTACGTATGATGATGTTTTACTTTTACCAGGTTATAGTGATTTTAAACGTGATGACATAGATATTTCTACCCAACTCACAACAAAGATTCGTCTTAAAATTCCTCTTGTTTCTGCTCCTATGGATACAGTTACAGAGCACGAACTTGCTATAAAATTAGCACAACTTGGAGGAATTGGTATTATTCACAGAAATTTAACTGTCCAAGATCAGGCAGATCAGGTTAAAAAAGTAAAAGATCAAAAACTATTAGTCGGTGCCGCAATTGGAGCAAGTCGTGGCTTTGAAGAACGTGCCAAAGCACTTGTATCCGCAGGTGTTGATGTTATCGTTGTTGATTCTGCTCATGGATACGCAGATTACATTATAGACACAATTAAATTTCTTAAAAATGAATATCCACACATGCAACTTATTGGAGGAAATATCGCAACTTATGAAGGTGCTAAAGCTCTTATAGAAGCCGGCGTGGATGGACTTCGTGTTGGAATGGGACCAGGTGCAATTTGTACAACTAGAATTATTTCGGGTATGGGAGTTCCTCAAATTACAGCAATTTTAGAAACAGCAAGAGCAGCAGCTCCACAAGATATTCCAGTTATTGCAGATGGTGGCATCCAATATTCAGGTGATATTGTCAAAGCATTAGCAGCTGGTGCTTCTACTGTTATGATGGGAAGTGTGTTTGCATCATGTGCAGAATCTCCAGGAGAAAAAATAGAACTTAAACCAGCAGAAGTTCCTTCACGATTTAAGAGTATTTTCAAAAAAGGTAAAGATACATATACGTTTAAATCATATCGCGGAATGGGATCTGTTGGAGCTATGCAAGAAGGAGCAAAAATTAAATCAGAAGAAGAATTTCATGGTAAAAGTTACAAAGATAAAGTTCTTGTTGCAGAAGGTGTTGAAGGTTTAGTGCCTGTTACAGGAAATGTCGAAGATGTTGTCGACCAATCTGTTGGAGGTATTCGATCTGGTATGTATTACATTGGAGCAAAAACTGTTCGTGAAATTCAAGAAAAAGGAAGATTTATTCAAATTACACAAGCATCGTTAAATGAAAGTCACCCACATGATATTTTAATTACAAATGGTGGAGAAAATTATTCAAGTTAATATGATTATTATTGTCGATTTTGGTTCACAAACAACACATCTTATTTCTCGCAGATTACGTGAACTTTCTATTGAAACTAAAATCGTCATTCCAGAAGATTTTTTTGAAGAAGCAAGTAAATTAGATTATCAAGGTGTGATTCTTTCTGGAGGACCTGCAAGTGTGTATGAAGATGGTGCACCAACAATTGATTCCAAAGTATTTGAAATTGGAAAACCTATTCTTGGTATTTGTTATGGTGAACAAATTATGGCTCATGTCCTCGATGGAAAAGTAACTCCTGGAAAAATTAAAGAATATGGACCAGCTGTTTTAACACTTTCAGAATCTTCTCCCCTTTTTAAAATTAAAGGTGTTGAAGGAACTGTAAATACATTCAATGTGTGGATGTCTCATGGTGATGCTGTCGAAAAAATTCCAACTGGATATAGAACAATTGGAACAACAGAAACAATTCCACATGCAGCAATAGTTAATGACGAAAAAAAGATTTATGGCATTCAATTTCATCCAGAAGTTGTTCATACTCAATTTGGTCTTCAGATTTTAGGAAACTTTGCTGAAATATGTGGATTAACTCCAAAAGATCAACCAATTTCAAAAGAATTTGTACAAAAAATGATTGAAGATATTAAAGATTCTGTTCAAGATAAAATAGTTATTGGTGCAATGTCTGGAGGAGTAGATTCTTCAATCGCCTGTTTGCTTGTTCACCAGGCAATTGGCGAACAATTTACACCAATTTACATCGATTCTGGTTTAATGCGAGAAAATGAAACACAAGAATTACAAGCTATTTTTGAAAGTAAATATAAATTAAAAGTAACAGTTGTAGATGCTTCTGAAACATTTTTAAATAATTTAGCTGGAGTTACAGATCCAGAACAAAAAAGAAAAATTATTGGTAAAACATTTATTGATGTGTTAGATGCTGAAGCTCAAAAAAGAGGTGCAACATTTTTAGTTCAAGGAACAATTTACCCTGATGTTATTGAAAGTGCAGGCACAAAACATTCTCATAATATTAAAAGTCATCACAATGTTGGTGGACTTCCAAAAGATATGAAGCTTACATTACTAGAACCTATAAGAAATTTTTACAAAGATGAAGTGAGAAAAATTGGTTCTATTTTAGAGCTTCCTGAAGAAATAACCCATAGACATCCATTCCCAGGCCCAGGTCTTGCAATTCGTATTGTTGGAGATGTAACTAAAAATAAACTTGAAATTCTACGCAAGGCTGATAGAATTGTGCAAGAGGAAGTAAGCAAGGCTGGTTTAGGAGATAAACTCTGGCAAGTTTTTGCAGTATTTACCGGTATTAAAACAACCGGTGTGCGAGGCGATAGCCGAGCATACGGCGAAACAATTGCTATTCGCGGAGTTGAATCTGAAGATGTTATGTCTGTTAACTTTGCACAACTGCCTTATGAACTGTTAGGTAAAATAAGTGTTCGCATAGTTACCGAAGTACCGGCAGTAAACAGAGTTGTCTACGACATAACAAATAAACCTCCTGCTACCATTGAATGGGAATAATAATTTAAATTTATACCTATGGCCCCACAATTAAAAGAATATTCTGTAGCGTCCGAAATGTCAGATAGAGCAAGAATTGAAGCTTTTGAACATGATTTGACTGAACCAATCACTGAAACTGAAATTGATGAAATAAGAGGTTTTTACGATAACTGGTATACGGAGTATCAGTATCAATTAGAACAAAGAGATCCAAAAGAATTAATGGCAACAGGCGAAAAATTATTATCTACTCCTTATGATAGTTTAAAACATAGTGAAAAGACTCCACTTGAATTTCTACCTAATGACTTAGTTACTGAAGCATTACTCTATGCACATGTTGATACAAGAATGCATTTACATCCTTCAAGAATAGAATCATTAAAACGTGAAGAAAAAAAGCCTTTTGTACCTACAGCAAAGAAAGAAATTCCTGCAGTACAAAGATTTGTAGCAAATGGTGAACCAACTCATAGTAGTGAATTTACTTTTAGGCCAATAAGTGAAAGTGATGCTAAAGAGATTGGCTTAAATCCAGTTGGAAGTGCCAGAAAACTATTATGTGATGGGCTATGGGTGCATACCTCTAATCTAGATAGTACTCAGGATGAATATCCAGAAGTAACTAGCTACATGATGCTGAACTCTACTCCTGATAATTTAAGTGCGCAAGGACAAGCACGAGCCTCTGTACTACAAATGCGTAATTTTATTTCGATGGATTCAATTTGGAATAATGTTGAGAATCAAATGATAATGTATAAACGTATTGTAGAACTTATTGAAGAAGATCCAACTCTCGCCACACATCCTGATAGAGAATTCTTAACTCAAAGATCTAAACAAATGATAGGTTTAACTGTAAAAGCTTCTGAAAGAGATGCATTAGAAAGACTTGATATGTTTGCTTCAGAAGGAATATTACCAGGCGCAGTACGAGTATATGATCCTAGATCACGTTCTGAACAGACACTTAATACAATTAAAGCAATAAGACAGAGATATAACATCCCAATTTTTGCTGGTAACTTTACTTCTGTGAACGATATTAGAGCTGCAGAAGATTTGGGAGCAAATGCTGCGATTTACATTCTGGGTGGTGGCGGTATTTGTTTAACTCCTGATGTAGCAAAAATTGCTGTTGATAATATGGGTGATGCATTTAAATATGCTAATTCTGGAATTAAAATTCCCCTTATCGCTGATAGTTCAACAGGTGGAACCTATACAATTTTAACTGGAGCTGGTGTAAGTGGTTTTATGAAAGGTCAAGATATTATTGGTATTGAAAAACCTCCTTATACTAGTTGGTTTAATTTAGGAAACGGAAAATATGCAAGTAATTTTAGTGGTGAAGCAGGATCCCGTACAAAAAAATTAGGTGGTGGTAAAGAGGATTTTATGGGTAGAATTACATTTAAAGAAGGTGAAGATACAGATGTAAGTTATAACCCAAATAAACCAAATATTGCCACAAATCTTTACTATACCAATCAAGCCATTGCTACTTCACTTATATTTGCCAAAGCAGGTAGTTTAGAAGAATTAAGAAGATTTCCACACCCACAAATTGTTCATCCATCAGAAGGAGCACAACGAGTTGCTGGTATGCATCATATCGGTCGAAATGGTAAATGATATTATTTGAAAAAAAATATATAATTTCTACATGACCCAATCTCAAATAAACTTCCAAAAAATATCCTGGCAACAGTTAGAAAAAGATTGTCTAACATTATCTCCAAAAATTATTGAAAAGGTTCACGAAGACGATCGCGAAATTGATTGTATTGTTTCTATTTCTCGTGGTGGAGACGTAATTGCACGTATATTTTCAGACTTATATGACAATCTTCCAATTTCTCATATCGCCCTTCAGGCTTATAAAGATTTAAAGAAAGAAAAACAAACTGTTATTGTAGAAACGCCAACCGCAGATTTTAAAGATAAAACTATTTTATTAATAGATGAAGTTTCCGATACAGGTGCAGCTTTAAAAGTTGCTTATGATTATTTAAAAACTAGATTACCTAAAAAAATATATACGGTTACACCATATATAAAACCTTACACAACATTTAAACCTGATTTTTGGAAAATTAGTATTGATGCATGGATTATTTTTCCTTATGAAGTAAAAGAAACAGCATCTGCTTTTCATAATCTTTTTGGAACAAAAGAACATGCTAAAGAAAAACTGTTGGAAGTTGGTTTTGAAAACTGGGAAGTAGAAGCCGTTTTATAAGTTACAATAAATACATGAAACGAATTTTAATTGGTACCACAAACAAAGGAAAAGTAGATGAATTAGTATCTGTTTTTTCTGATTTAAAAAAACATGAAATAGAACTTGTTACATTGGAAAATATGCTTAAACTCATGAAACCAGAAGAAACAGGTGCTACATTTGAAGAAAATGCAAAATTAAAAGCTCAGTTTTATGGAAATAAAACTGGTCTTCCTGCAATTTCTGATGATGGTGGACTTATGATTGATATATTGAATGGGGAACCTGGAGTTAAATCTAGAAGATGGCCAGGCCACGAAGCAACAGATCAAGAACTTATAGATTATGCCTTGGAAAAGTTAAAAGGAGTACCATTAGAAAAAAGAACTGCAAAACTGGAAACATGTATCTGTTTTTATGACTTTGATAAACAATTATTTTTGACAGAATCAGAGCATATTGACGGATGGATTGCAGAATCTCCAAGTCCGGTTATTACACCAGGATATCCATATCGTGCACTATTTATGGTGAAACAATTTAATAAATATTACGATGAATTAACAGAAGAAGAACATGCACAAGTAAATCATCGATTAATTGCTGCAAATCGACTCATGTTAAAAATTGAACAAGATCTGTTACAATAATCCTCATATGTTGGATATAAACTATATTCGCGAAAACGTTCAAAAAGTAAAAGATGCTGCAAAAAATAAAAACCGCAAGGTAGATATTGATGCAATTTTAAAATTAGATGAAGAACGTCGCGAACTTATTCAACAAGCTCAAAAACTTCGTGAAGAAAGAAATTCTGTTTCAAAACAAAAGCCAAGTGCAGAAATTATTGCTCGTGGAAAAGAATTAAAAACTGAACTTTCAACAATCGAAGAAAAATTGTCAAAAGTAGAAACAGAATTTACAAATTTAATGTTATACGTTCCAAACGTACCATTGGAAGAAGTGCCAGTTGGAAACGATGAAACATTTAATAAAGAATTAAAAAAATGGGGTGAGCCTACTAAATTTGATTTCCCAATTAAAGATCATATAGAACTTGGTACAAGTTTAGATATTTTTGATTTAGAACGTGGCTCAAAAGTTTCTGGATTTCGAGGATATTTTTTAAAAAATAAAGGTGCAATTTTACACCTTGCTCTCCTCTTTTATGTTCTTCAAAAACTAACAAAAAAAGGTTATACACCATTTATTGCTCCATCTATTGTCAAACAATTTACACTATTTGGATCTGGACATTTTCCATGGGGAAGTGAACAAGATGTTTATAAATTAAATGAAGAAGATGCATATTTATCTGGAACTGCAGAAATTCCAATTACAGCATATCATTCTGGTGAAGTTCTTTTAGAAAAAGATTTACCTAAAAAATTTGTAGGATTCTCTCCTTGTTTTAGAAAAGAAGCTGGAGCTTATGGAAAAGATACAAAAGGATTATACAGACTTCATGAATTTTGGAAAATAGAACAAGTTATTTTAGGAAAAAATAATTTAGAAGATGCAAAAACAATTCATGAAGAACTAGAACAAAATGCAGAAGAAATTTTGCAAGATTTAAAACTTCCATACAGACAACTGTTAATGTGTACTGGAGATATGGGAGAACCACAACTTAAAAAATATGATATTGAAACATGGATGCCTTCACGAGATGCCTATGGAGAAACTATGTCTAATTCTATAATGGGAGATTTTCAGGCAAGAAGATTAAATATACGTTATAAAACGGCAGAAGGAAAAACAGAGTATGTGTATACATTTAATAATACAGCTGTTGCTTCACCACGCATTTTAATTGCAATTCTTGAAAACTATCAACAAGCAGATGGAAGTATAAAAATTCCAGAAGTTCTTCATCAATATACCGGATTTAAGGAGATAAAGAAAAAATAATTAAGCGGCAAGCTGAACTCTTTCTAAAATTGCATCATCATTTTCATCTACAAGAGGATTTCCATGTTCATCAAATGCAGGCACTTGATAGTACCAATACCCCTCTTTAGACTTTAAACAATCAACTACTTCACCTGTTGGTAATTGCATTACTTTACTTATTACTGGTAATTCATCTAATGTTCTAATTAGATATTCTTTTCTCATGTAGAAATTATACCCTATAATATATAAATCGCAATATTTTTATAATTGTATCTTCGTACACCAATCTTCATACTTTTTAGAATTACCCCGAACTACTTCAAAAAATAAATCTTGCAGTTTACTCGAAATTTGACCTCGTTTGCCATTTCCAATTAATCTATGGTCGATACTTTTAATCCAAACAAACTGTGCGCCAGTACCACTAAAAAATGCTTCATCTGCAATATATAATTCTGTTCTGTCTATTGTTCTTTCTTCTACTGGAATACCTTCATCTTTTGCAACTTGTATAATGGTGCGACGCATAATTCCTTCCAAAACATCATCTGTTTTTGGTGGTGTTA
Organism: uncultured Gammaproteobacteria bacterium; assembly: GCA_964610165.1. Classification (GTDB taxonomy): domain Bacteria; phylum Patescibacteriota; class Microgenomatia; order UBA1406; family GWC2-37-13; genus MFZZ01. Next base: position 53,834 of record CAZSUZ010000002.1, on the reverse strand, counting down.
TAAGAACTCCATCTCGGACAATAAAAATATTCATTGCAGAACCTTCTGCTACATGACCATTTTCAGATAAAAAAATTGCTTCATCAAAACCATTTTTATTTGCTTCTTGTTTGGCGAGTGCAGAATTTATATATGCACCAGATGCTTTAACACGTGATGGAATTGCATTGTCAGAAATCCGTCGCCATGATGTGACCATTGCAGTTATTCCTGAATCTGTTGGCAAATAATCACCAAGAGGAATCATATATAAACTAAAAGCAAAAGAAACATCTTTAGAAAACGCAGGAGAAATTTGTAAACTACCTTCGTATGCAAATGGACGAAAGTACACATCTGTTTGTGGATTATTTTTTTTAATCAAATCAAGAGTAATCTCTTCTAGTTGTTTTTGTGAATACGGAAAATGTACACCAAGAATTTGCAACGACTGTAAAAATCGTTTGTAGTGATCTTTTATGCGAAATACAGAAAGATATCCACCTTGCTTGTTATAATAACCCCTCATACCACCAAAAACGCCTGTTCCGTATTGAAGGGCATGGGTCATGATAGATACTTTTGCATCTTCTGTTTTAACTATATTATTTTCAAAAAAGGTATAAGGAAAAGAAGAATTTTGAACGTTAGACATATATATATTTAATTTATAAATTTGATACTTCCTTCGAAACAAATTTAAATCGAGGAATTTTTTTTCCAACAACTTCTACTTCTTCTAAAAACATTTCTTTTGGTCGAACCCAATATTTAGAAATAGATTCATACAATGGTTCATATAAAACTAAATCATCCATTGTTTCTGAGTGTTTTACTTCACCAATCACACGATATGTTTTACCTTTATAGTGCTCATAAATTCCTGGTATTACCTTCATATTTATTTCTGCAAAATGTACTCAATTCCCTCTTTAACAAATTTATCTGCAACTTCAATATTGTAATCACCTTTTCCAATGCGAGAAAGTAAACTCCATTTAATTTTTCCTCTTATAGATTTTTTGTCGTTCTGAATCATTTCTAGTACTCGTTCTACTGATGCATTCTTTTCGTATCTTGTTGGTAATCCAACTTTTTGAATTGAACGTTCAATAGTTTCAAAATCGTTTCTAGATAATAATCCTAGCGCTTCAGAAATTTTTGCCTCTGACACCATGCCAATTGCTACTGCTTCACCATGAAAGAGTGGATCATTTGTTCTTAAACTTATAGACTCTAAGGCATGTCCTACAATATGTCCAAAATGAAGTAATTTGCGAACAGATTCTTCTTTTTCATCCTGATGAATAATATCTGCTTTTATTTGAATTGAATGAGCAATAATTTCAATTAATTGTTCTTCTGGAAATTCATTAATTTTTTTACTGGTTACCTTTTCAAAAAAAGAAGCATCAGCTATTAGTCCATGTTTGATAGCTTCTGCATGACCTTGAATTAATATGCGTTCTGGCAATGTTTGTAATGTTGTAATTTCAGCAAATACTCCTTCTGGTTGTGCAAAAGTGCCAATATAGTTTCTATAATTTTCAAAATTTACGCCAGTTTTACCTCCAACACTAGCATCAACCATAGCTTCAAGTGTTGTTGGAAGATTAATAAATGAAAGTCCTCTTAAAAAAGTGGATGCTGCAAATCCACCCATGTCTGAGATAACTCCACCTCCTAAATTAACAACTAAACTATTTCTATCTAACTTATGTTTTATAAAAGCTCGATACATTCTACTGACCGTCTCTAAATTTTTATTCTCTTCACCTGAAGGTAGTGTATAGGAAGTTACTTCTTTGTTATGTTTTCGAATTTCTTTTTCTGCTTCTTCTAAATATTGTGACCCTACTTTTGCATCAGTTAATATAAGAATATGTGAATATTTTGTTAAATCTAATACTTCCCCAATTTGAGCAAATACTTCTTTACCAACATAAATTTTGTAAGAATGCGTATGAATTATTGTATAAACCTTAACTGTTTCTATTGGATCCATAAACTATATAAAAATAATAATATATGTTATTACTCAATATTCTACACTCAAAATGAATTTATTGCACGATGTTGAAGTTAAAGGAATAACACTAAGCCCGCACCAAGTAATAATAATCCGATACCAGCAAACATAAATGGAATAACACTAATTCCACTCACTGGTGGAGCTGGAGTAAGCGTTGGAGAAAGATCTGTTGTAGTAACATCATCTGTAGGTGTAGGAATTTGTGCAATTAATGTTGGCGAAGGAGTTACAGTACCTGTACCACTTGGTCTTGTAGTTACCGATGGAGTAATTGTTGCAGACCCAGTAGACTCAGAGAGTACTTGTTCACCACTTTTTATTAGAGTAAAATTCCTTTTTATTTCTACAGATCTATTTCTATTATCCTGTGTTGTCATACTCAATGTATAGGTACCAGGTAATATTGTTTTTTGCACTGTTACTGTCCAATTACCTTCTTTATCTACTTTTGTTTTCCCGGAAAATGCCGGTCTTGCATTAATTTGAATACTTACCTCTTTACCAGGAATTCCTTTGCCTTTTATTAGAGGTGTATTACCAGGTATAACTGCACCATTTTTAGGATACTGCAGTTCCACGCGATAAGAAGTATCAACTTGATTTTTACTTGTTGCAGAAAGAACCTGCTTTTCTAAAAATGTATAATTATTACCCATAACAATTGTTTGAGGAATTGGATGTGTCTGGCTTAATGTAGCTTTAATAACTGATTGCTGAGATTCATTAAATGCTCTTATATTTACAATTGTATCTTCAGAAACAGGAATCGAACGCTGATCCGTTGTACTAATTATATATTGCATTGGAATAAGCCATTCCCCAGTATTTTTTGTGAGAGCTAACAATGGATAGGCGTTATTTACATTGATTAAAACAAAATTATGTATCAAAGGATCACCACTTTGTGAAACTATTTTTCCATATGCTGGTGACATGCTAGAACTTGCAGTGCTATCAGCAATTGTTCTAATTGAAAATGGCTCATTTCCTTCAGCTGAAACTAATTCATTATTACTTATTATGCGATAATAATATGTGGTGTCGGGTAAAAGATTTTTTAATATTACATAATGATATTTACGTTTTTGTCGTTCTCCAATATCTCTTTCGTCTAAAGATATTTGATTTAAATTTGAAGGATTTTCCCCATAAATTATCCATCCTTCATCATTCGTTGTAACTTCCCAAAATATGCCTACTTGCTTTGGAAAAATATTTACTTGCTGATGTTCTTTAACAACCTGTTTAGAAGCTCTTGTTGGTGTTGATGAAGATAAAAAATAATATCCAATAGCAGATACAGTTACAATCATGGCTAGTACAACCAACATTTGTGAAGGTCTGGAATGTTGCTTTAAATATAAGTCACTATACATAATTATGGTAATTTTTTTTCTAATGCATCAATCACTGTTGTATCTATTGAGTATTCCAATTTTACCGCCTGAATTTGCTGATCTGTAGGAGTACTCTTATGAATACTATACAAGTCAGAAACTACCCATGCAACGATAGTTAAAAAAACAGTTAATGCTATAAATAAAAGCTCTTTTTGGTTCATAAGTAAAAGCCAATAATACTCATTGTAATTGAATACTTATCCGGTGTACCTTCTTCAGTTTGAATTTTTGTTATTTGTAAATTTTCAATAGACTTAATACGTCTTTGATTTATTAATGCAATAATAAATTGTTCCAGTTGTTGCATTTCAAGATTTCCAGAAGTAGAAATAACAAAATCAAAAATCTGATCGTATTGTTCTACATCTTTCGAAAATTCAATTTTATCAATGGTAACCGATGATAATAGTATGCCAGATTCTGAAGCACTTTTCTTGACATCATCAATAACTTTTGTAACAGTAGGTGATGTAGGAATAGCTTCATCTAATAAATACATTTTGTCTCTATACTGTTCAATTGTAGACTGATAATTAACAATCTGTAAAATTTGTTCTTCATATTGTCTATTTTGCAATCGTAAATTTTGTTTTTCTTTTTCTAAATTAAATGCCGTTACTAAATTTGGTCTAATGGCAAAATAGACAAATAAAGAAAATATAAGCAAAAATCCTATACTAAATGAATAATTTTGAACTTTTTCTTCCTGTAATAGATTTGTAATTCTTGCTCGATCAATTGCCATTTGTATTTTGTTTTTTATAATCTGATAATTCTAAGCTAAACGAATAGTATTTTTCACTTTTGGTAATACTCCCCAAAACCACTGTTGCAAATATTTTTTCACTTTGAATTTTTTCGTACATTTCTTGAACAGCTGTAATATTAGCTGTCCTGCCTTCAAATTTAATTGTAGTACCTTCAATAATTAAAGAAGTTAGAGTAACGTCTTGAGGTAAGTTTTGGAACAAATAATTATATATGTCGAGTAATGTAGTTTGTTTATCGGAAAGATTTTTAATATTAGATATTTTAAAATCTAGTTCTTTTACGTTCGTTAATAAATTTTGTGTTGTATCTACAATAGCTTTTTTTTGCGTTAATGTATCTTTTAAATCTACAATTTCTTGATCTATTTTGAACCTATAAAAAAACACACAGATTGTTACAAACTGTGTAATAACCAATATGTACCGCAAGTAGTGCAGTGCGAAGTATGTAATTTTATCAATTGCAGTCTCTTCTTTTTTACGGAAAAGATTTGTTGTATATTTCATTATTTCGCAAGCAATCTAGTAACTCTACTTTTTAATCTGGCTGCTTTATTTGGATGGATAACAGCTTTTGTAGCTGCTTTATCAATCTTTTTATATGCTTCGCTGATCATTTTAGCTTTGTTTGCACTTTTAACTTCTTTCTGTGCATTATTCATTATATCCTCTATTTGCTTTTCATATGCGCGATTATTTTTTGTTCTTTTTGCATCTTGTTTATCTTTCTTTTGGGCTGATTTTATATTTGGCATTGTTTAGTTGTCACCACCTTTCTCATTTAATTAATAAAATAGTAATCGCATATTATACTTCAATACTAACTTTAGTGTAGCTACAAATGTAGTACTATCTTTTATATATCAAACTTCTGTTCTAATATTTTTTTTCCGTAGCTTCCTGTAAAGAGGAATGATCCGGTAACTGGACCATCGATATCATGATATCGACAAACACCAGAGGAACAAGTACCAAACGTTACATCTTCTGATACTTCACTTTCATTTTTAACTTTTATTCTTCCTAATACACCATCTTGTAATCCTTCTCCATCAACAAGATTTTTTTTATTGTACGTAAGTTGATATTCTATTTCAGTTGTGCCTTCAGGAATACCAGAAACTGTAATAACTCCTTCAGTTCTTCCTTCGATTGTAACTTTTACTGTTGAATCTACTGTTGGTATTTCTTTATCTGGCTGTTCAAATACAGTTTCTTTTTTCGCAGCTTTTTCAGCATTTCCACCTTTAAACATCATAAAACCTATTGCTGCAACTAATAATAGAATAACTCCCCCAACTATCATATATTGTTTTTTTTGATTTTCCATAAATGTTACAAATTAATAATAATTTATATTAATTTCTCTTGTAAATAGTTTGTTACTTTATCTACAGATATTCTATCTTGTTTCATAGAATCCCGTTCACGAATTGTAACTGTGTTGTCTTCTAATGTTTGATAATCTATTGTAATACAAAATGGTGTTCCCATTTCATCTTGATACTTATATCTTTTTCCAATATTTGAACGATCATCCCAATAAGTTGGATATATATCTTTTATTGAATCGAAAACATCTTCTGCTTTCTTCATGATATCAGGTTTATTTGAAACAAGTGGAAATACTGCTACAGAATAAGGTGCAAGATTATATGGCAGTTTTAGTACTGTTCTATCTGATTCTTGTACAATAGAATCTGCAATAACCATAAGGAGCATTCTATTTAATCCTACCGCTGGTTCTATAACATGAGGAACAAATTTTTCCATTGTATATGGATCTGTGTACTGAAGATCTGTTCCAGAAAATTTCATATGCTGACTCAAATCGTAATCAGTTCTATATGCAATTCCCCATAATTCTTTCCAACCAAATGGAAATTTATAGTCTAAATCATAAGTATCACGACTATAATGACTTCTTTCCTGATCTGTATGTTGTCTCCATCGTAAATTTTCTTCTTTAATACCTAAATCTTTTGTTACAAAATGCCACATAGCATTTTTCCACTCTTTCATAAGATCTTCCCAATTTGTTTGTTTTGGATTAAAGAAATATTCTATTTCTGCCTGTTCAAATTCAAAAGTACGAAAAATAAATTGACCGAGCGTAATTTCATTACGAAAACTCTTTCCTATTTGACCAATTCCGAGGGGTAATTTACTTCTTGTTGTATCTAAAATATTTTTGAAATTACTAAAAATTCCTTGTGCTGTTTCTCCACGAAGATAAACTTCATCTTTTTCACCTTCAATTGTACCCAAGTGAGATGCCATTAATAAATCAAACCGTTTTATATCTCCTAACGCATTTCCAACTGGACTTTTTATTTTATGTTCTTTTATAAATGCCCCCATTTGATCAATGGTCATTGTTTCAATAACTAAATCTTTAAATTCTTCTTTGCCTTGAATCCAAGATTCAATTAAGTGATCAGCTCTATATCTTTTTTGTGTTTTTACATCTTCAACAACTGCTTCACTAAACCCACCCACATGCCCAGAGGCTTCCCACGTTTTTGGGTGAAGAATAATTTGTGTGTCTATACCAACCATATCACGTCTTTGATGAATAAATCGTTTCCACCAAAGAGCTTTTATATTACGAAGAAGTTCTACACCTAATGGACCATAATCGTAAGCGTTTGCAAGACCACCATAAATTTCTGATGTTGGATAAATAAATCCTCTTCTTTTTGCTAGTGAAACAATTTCTTCCATGATTATATTAATATACTAAATAATAGGTTATAAAAAGCCATTATGCTAAATTATAACATGCCGAGGTAGCTTTTCCTCTATATTATTTTCAACTATTTCTAATAATTCAGATAACGTATGATTCCCCTCCAGATATCCGAGATGACCTAACATTTGTTGAAGAGAATTATGCAAAATAGATGAGGGTTTCTCTTCATCTTTAGATAATGCGATAAAAAAACGTTTAGTAACGTTGTATAGTTTATGTTCTTCAACTTTTTCCGGCAACAATTTATCAATAATATATAAGTATAAATATAGGGTATTCAACTTTTGTTCTGTACGAAGCTGCATAAAACCAGAAAGTAATTCGGAAGATTGTACATACATTCGATCATGACTATCTGAAAGTTGTGCATTAATTAAATTACCAGTTTGCAGATGTGCAGCACGACGAGAAGTTATAGACCTAGCACCTTTTGCAATCGCAGTTACTTTTCCAAACTCATTTGTAAAAAGTGTAACTAAAAGATCTTTTTCAAGAAGTGTTTTCTTCTTTAATACAAACCCTTCAACTTTTTGAATATTGGGCATATTATTTGACCTCTTTATCGGTATTGAATGGTCCTTCAAACATATTTTTACCACCGACTTCTACATCAAGTGTTTGATTTTCTACACCTGGCTGTTTTTGAATAAGAAGTTTATAATCTTTTTCAGTTATTGAATTTGGTAATGTATATTCAACAGTTACCTCTGCCTGGCCCTTTGGATTTACAGTCATAAAACCTTCATAAACTGTTTTTCCCAATTCATCATAAGTTAAAACTTTAGTTTGAGAACCTTTAAATTCTACTAGTTCTGACCCTTCTGGCACATAAAATCTAATCCAGTTTCGCAGTGTTGCATTCAAACAAAGTCCACCTCTTTCTAAGTTACAGTCAGAATGTTCGTAAGGATTTTTAAATTTAATTGTAACTGTTCTTTTGGCGACACCATTTTCAAATATTGTTTCTGAAGTAATTTCTTCATCAATAAACATATTAGATTTTGCACCAGCAAAATTTACATTATTGATATGAAGATAATCACCTTCATATTCACGAATACGTCCTGCATAGTTTAATGCTTCTACAGCTTTTTGTGTTTCTTTATCTGTAAAGTAAAGCAACATATGTTTCTCATCTAAGTTTTGAAACATTGTTTGTGCAAGTTGTCCCCAATATTTAGATGGAGAGAATCCAATAGCTTTATAAAAAAGTTCTAACATTAAATTTCCCAAAACTCTTTTTCTATCTACTTTTACATAATTAACTGGTCTATCTACGATATCAAATAATGTATAAATAACCTGTGGACAATCACATCTTTCATCTTCGTTAGCTGAAAAATTAATACCATCAACTTGTGTATCTCCAAAAATTTTCAACATGTCAACAAGTACTTTTGAATCCATAGTAATAATACCGTCATAATCAATTGCTCGACCAGCATCTTCATATAACGAATTAAATAACTTTACTGATTCAACAAAATCTGGGGATAAATTACTATCTCGAAGGAAGAATTGATTTACATTCTTATGATATGCAAGAATTTTTTCTGGAGCTTTTGGATGATTTGCAATTGAGTTATCTAAATCGTAAATATCACTTGAGTCTTTAATTTCAATCTTTCCTTTGTTGATATTAAATACAGCATAAAAAGTGTAAAAACCTCCAGTTGCACGTCGTTCAGCTGTGTTTTGAAAAAGAATAAGGTAATTTTTTTCCTCTTCTGCTCCTAAAATTGCTGGTAATTGTTTTAAAAATGGTTTTGCATCTACAAATAATGTTGCCATTCCTTCAAACTGATTTTTTGCATCCTGAATATTTGATCTAACTTCTGTATTACCAATTTTTGTTGGATATCTATTTGGATCAATACTTTCAATTCTCTTCTCAGCCTCTTCAATATTTTGAGCAACAACATCAATACGTTCTAACATTTTATCCAGCGTTAACACTGCAGTTTGAAGCCTTTCTTCTGCTGATTTTTCATAAAAATTTTGTTCACCTTTTTTTAGTCCAATCAGATCTGCATAGGGATAAATTGCTTCAATTGCCTCATCTCCTGCAACAAGCATATAACGGCCAGCCTCTACACCACTTTTGAAATCATTAACATACGGTATAAAAGATGCCCAGTACACAGATTTTGCTTCTTTTTCAAATTCAGCATATTTTACTGCCATGTTATCTATGTCTGTTCTTAATAAATCAATATCGTTTGCTTTTACAGTAGTTTGTAACTTTCTTGCTTCAGCAACAACTTCCAATCCTTTAGCACGAATACGCATTGCTGGTTGAATTGCGAGAAAGTATGCTGCGATACCAAAAACCACTAAAAATATACTAATACCAAGTACTACTTTCTTGTTAAATGCGAATTTAAATTTTTTTGTTTTTTTTGCTGAAAATGATGATGAAAATTTATACATAGTTAAAAAATAAATTAATTACTTTACTATCTCATACAGCTCCTTTACCTGTCAACATGACATAAGGAGTTTTAAGAATAATAATTATATCGTTTTTTAAAGATAATTTGTCTACATATTGTGCATCAATAACAATACGCTCACCAAAATTAATTTCAGATCTTCCAGAGACTTGCCACAAACCTGTAATACCCGGTTTTACAGATAATACTTTATCTACCAAATTTTGAGCATGAGGGAATTTTTTTTGTTGTTCTTTTAGCTCATCTGGATAATATGCTCGAGGTCCTATAATACTCATATCTCCTTTAAGTACATTTATAATTTGTGGAATTTCATCAAGTGAATGTTTGCGAATAAATCTTCCAACTGAGGTTACGCGTGGATCATTATATAATTTGTAACTTCCTTTTTTATACTCTTCGTATAATTGTTTAAAACTTGGATCAGTTGTTAACAAAACATGAGCATTTTCAATCATTGATCGAAACTTATACATTTTAAACTTTTTCCCATGTTCACCAATACGCGCTGGCACATCTGCAAAAATAGGACCTTTGGAAGATATTTTAATAAAAACTGCAACAATAACTGCTGGAATAATAAAAATAACAAGTAGAATAAGAGACAATACTACATCCATTAATCTTTTAATAGTTTGATTATAAAGTTCTCCGCTAAATAAAGATGATTTCTGAGTCATGGAGTTAAAATCAATAAAATAATAGTGTTACGTTAGGTGTTCATTTTCAGTACCCTGAAAACCTTCAACTAATTTTTTAATACGTTGTACCGAAGATTTCTTTGCTACAAGAATAACATCTCCTGTATTTACAACCAGCAAATCTTTAAGATCCACACCAACAATTAATTTTGTGTCTTCATAATTGTATACAAGATTATCTTCAGAAGTTTCAAGTAATACTTTTCCTTTAATAATATTGTCTTGACGTTGTTCTTCTAATGCCTCTTTTAAAGCTTCCCATGCACCAACATCACTCCAGCCAATATCTTCCATTACAACATATGCATTTTTCTTATCCATCTGCTCAAGTATTGCATTGTCAAAACTTATTTCCGGCATTTCTGGATAATACTTCATTAAATTTTCAGTAAATTCTGCAAATGTGGAAAAGTTTGTAATTTTTTCTATGACATCATAAATTGCTGGTGTATATCTTTGAAATAATCCAGTTATATATTTAGGAGTGGAAACAAAATATCCTAAATTCCAACAATATTTTTTATCATGAAAGTAAGCTTCTGCTGTTACTTTATCTGGTCTATATTTAAACCCTTCAAACGATCTAAACATTACGCCAGATTCTTTTACAACATCACCTGTTTCTATCCATCCTAAGTTTTCTGAAGCAAAACGAGGTTTTTGTCCAATAAAAATAATTCGTTCATGATCATGCTCAATAATTTTGCTCGATTCCAAAATAATCTGCTTAAATTCATCAATTCTTTTTACTAAATGATCACTCCATAAAATAATGACTGGTTCATTAGGAAATTTTTTTGCTAAATACCCCATAACCAATGCAACTGCTGGACCAACATCACGTTTTGCTGGCTCGGCAATTATGTTTTCATGTGGAATAAAAGGCAGTTGATCTTTAACTAAATTTACATAACTAGTTCCCGTTGAGACATAAATATCTTCTTCTTTAAATTCTGGAAATAATTTTTCTGCTGCGAGTTGTAATGTAGACTTATCGCCTACAACTTTTTCAAATTGTTTTGGAGATTTTTTACGAGATAAAGGCCAGAGTCTAGTGCCGACTCCCCCTGCAAATATTACTGCTTTCATAGTTAGGTATTAGTTAGTTTTAATAATGTATTAATAAAATGTGATTGAGAGAATTGTTCAAAATGCTCTTTATGTATTCTCTGTCTCTTGTCTACATTGTAAGCAACAGCCTCGAATCTTTCAAGCTCATGTTGAAATGATGCTATAGATTGAGTATCTACCAATCGACTATCATTTGTCTTATCCAGAGTTTCTGAAACTCCACTTTCTTTATACGCAATGACTGGACATCCAAAAAACTGAGCTTCTAAGGAAACGTATCCAAAATCTTCTTCTTGAGGCATAATCAGTGCTTTTGCACGAATATATAATTGCGCTAATTCCTTATCTGACAAATTTTCTTTAAAAAAGATATTGTTATTTGCTTTTTGTTGTAATTTTAATTTTTGACTTCCTGTACCAACGATTATAAGTTTATCTCCCCGTTGATTAAATAAATCTATAAGCAGATTTACTTTTTTATAATATTCCAGTCTGGAAACAACAAGATAATAATCAGATCTTTCTTTTATAACAGGTATACTCTTTTTTATTTCATCCCAGTATTGTATATCAAAAGGCGGATACACGACCTTAGCTTCTCGTTTATAATAATTAAGACATCTGTTGGCAACATGTTTTGATAAAGTAAGAATAACATCTGGTCTTTGAGCTGCAATATAATCCCACTTTCTCAGTTTTTTTAATAATGGTGCAAAAATTATTTGTTTCCACTTTGAAAGATACACATCTGTCATTCCCCATAAATATCTTGTTGGAGTAAGTAGATAACAAATATGTTTTGTCTGTGGTTTTGTTATAACACCTTTTGCAAATGATGAAGTAACAGAAACTACCAAATCATATTCATTTAAATTAAAGCTTTCAAACGCATATGGATACAAAATGAATGATAATAATCTGCTATTTCTAATAAACGCTGGTAACTTTTGAATGAATGATGTCTTAATGCGCAGATTTTTAGCCCATACAGCGGACTTTTGATCATAGTAGGAGGTATACCAGTCAGCATCTGGGTATTGCTCATGTAACGTAAGTAATAGGCGTTCTACTCCACCCCATTTATCTATCCAATCATACACAATAGCTATTTTCATCTAACTATTATATACCGTAATATACTATCTTGAAAGAAAGGGATCGAGAGGTGGAGTTACCACCTCTCGATCATAATACGACCTCCAAAGAGGTCAGTTACTACCCCCCATAGCCATGGGGAGCGCCTGCGCTGATCACAAACATAGCTAACGTACCAACTGCAAAGGCGATACGCCATACGTTTGCATTTCGCGCAAACAATGTATTTAACATGAGTCTCACCTCCTTTCGGTAAGACTTCAAGTCCATCACTCTAATAAGCTGATGGTATAAGATACTATGCAAATAAATATACACACTATCCTATACATCAACTATCGAGTGATTTATTTCGAAACAAAAATATACTTATATTTTTTACTTAAAAAATAAGAATTACTATTTTAGCAAATTCTTATAAATTTGCAAAATCTCTTCTGTCATGTTTTTAAAAGAAATAGTTTCTTTTGTGCGAGGTGGAATTAATTTTTGTTGTTTATTAATAACATTTTTTAATATTGTAGATAATTCTTCAATAGAACTTGGATCGAAAGATATAAAATAAGAACCTAATACTTCATGAAATACTTCTATATCGGAGGCAATTACTGGTAAATTAAAATGAGCAGCCTCTACGAGAGGTAGCCCAAATCCTTCTGAAATAGACGGATTAATTAGTGCAATTGCATTTTTATAGAAGAAAACTAAATCTTCATTGGAACCAGCATGATAAAAACGAATATTACTCATATTTTTTTCTTTACATTTATTTTCTAACCTACTTGAAAAATAATTAGCTGGTCCAACTAACACCAACTCTGTATCTGTATTTATATTTTTAAATGCAGAAATAAGGGTTTCAACATTTTTATGCGGATAAAAATTACCAATATAAAGAAAAAAAGGCTTAGCAAATTTCGATTTTAATGCTGTATTCCCTTTTAAATGTTCCATTTCAACATTTATTCCTTCATATATAGGAATAATTTTGTTTGCATATTTTTTTCCATACATATCAATTACTTGTTTTTTTACCGTTTCTGTTGGGGTTATTACTACAGATGAATGTTTTATTTGTTGCTGTAATACAAATTTAAAAGATTGATACTTTAATTCATAAAATAATGGATTCAATGTAGATGCACGCCCTGTTTTATGAATAAGTGGAGTTATATCATGAATTGTAGATATAAATTTTTTACTATATAAAACTGGGTAACTGAAATAAGTAAAATGCATCAAATCTAATTTATCGTTATTAAGTATGGATAAAAATGTCGTTTGTTCTGAAAAAGAATGCCAATGAGAAGTTACTTCTCGTTTAATTAATTGAGAAGAATTAAATTGTATTTGGTAACTATCTTTTTGCAAGACATATATATAAAATTCATAATCTGAGGGAAGATTTTGTTGTAAAAAATAAATTAAATTACGTAAATAAACGCCTACACCTGTTTGAAAATATAAACGGGCATCTATGCCTATTCGTTTCATTTTGCAGTTTTTTCTTTTAAATTAATAAAGAAATATACGAGTGCATTAACAAAAAATGGATTTGAAGCTTCGTAATGTTTTTTGTAAAAAATTTTCATAGCATTAAAAAAATGTCCTTTTGTTTTACTTTGAGTTTTCTTTTTATCAGTTTTTAATCCACTTTGATACTTTAAATGAAGTACCGTACTTAATGGATAATAAATAATTGTATATCCAACTTCTTTAATTCTATATGCTAAATCTAAATCTTCACCATACATAAAAAATGTTTCATCAAAACCATTTAAAGCATCCATTATAGATTTACGTGTTAAGAAAAAAGCACCACTTAACGCATCAATGGCATGAATGTTGCGAAGATGTAGATGTGTTAAATGATACCCTCCAAATAACATATTTAACCCAGGAATATATTGTGTTACCTTCTCTAAACCTGAATAATAAGAGAATGCATTCCAAACAGTTGGGAAACCTCGATGAGAAGCTTTATCTATTTCACCCGTAGGAAGTTCAACTCGTACGGTAAGAGCACCACATTTTGGATGATCATCCATATACTCAAGAATTTTATCCCATTCTATATCTTGAACCATTACATCTGAGTTTAAAAATAAAATATATTCGCCTTTTGCAATATGAATTCCTTGATTATTTCCTTTCGGAAACCCCACATTTTCTTTATTAAAAATAGCCGTAATACTAATATGATTAGTTTCAAACTGTTGCTCAAATTTTTTAAGCATTTCTACAGAACCGTCTTGTGAAGCATTATCTACGATAATAATTTCAGATGTAAAAGCAGTTTTTTGAAGACTATTTATAAGCGTTTCGAGAGACGCAAACGTAATGTCACGCGTATTATATGAGAGAATAATGATTGAAAGTTTTGGCATAACCGACACGTTAGATATTAACGTTTTGGTGATTGTTTTTGTCTTCTGGCTTTTCCACCGGTACCAACTTTTCTTCTTTCTTTTGCTCTTGGATCTCTAGTTAATAAACCATTTTCTTTAAGTATTGGTCTTAGTTCTTCATCAACTTTACAAAGAGCTCTTGCAATACCAAGAATGATTGCTTCTAGTTGTCCTTTTGTACCACCACCACTGACAACAATTGTTGTAGCAAATCGTTCAGCATTATCTGTTATACGTAATGGCTGTAAAGCATTTCTTCTTAAAGCTTCTGTTCCAAAAAACTCAGCAAGTGGTTTACTGTTAATTAACATTTCTCCAGCTTGTACTTTTTCACCCTTATACATTGCAGGTTTACTTGTTGTTGCAATATGTAAACGCACACGTGCAACAGATTCTTTTCGACGACCGATTGCTTCGTAGTATTGTAGTTCTTTTGCTTTTTTTGCCATTTCTATTAACTTAAATTATAAATTATGAATTAAATTTGTCTGCATGAGGATGTTCTGCTCCTTCAAATATATATAAACGGGATAAACGAGTATCACGTAATTTTGTTTTTGGGAGCATACCTGTAACTGCATGTCTAATAATTTCTCTTGGATTCTTTTGCATCATTTCTTTAAATGGAACGACACGTTGTCCTCCTGGAAATCCTGAATAATACTGATATTCTTTTTGACTAGCTTTTTTCCCTGTAATTTTGACTTCTTTAGCATTAATTACAACTACAAAATCACCATTATCAAGATAAGGTACAAAATTTACTTTATGCTTACCTTGAAGTAATTCAGAAATTCTAGGAATTTCTCGACCTAGTGTTTTACCTTGAAGGTCAATTAAATGCCATGAACGTGAAATTTCTTTTGATGAAATTGATCTTGTTGATTTAGTTTGTTCTGTCATAGATATATTGAATTATAATGCTTATTTAGTTTTTTTTGGTTCTTTAACTTTTGATTCTTTTTTAACAGGCTTTTCTACTTTTATTGGTTCTGGTTTAGATGTTCCCCAATCAATAACAACTGGATGTGCCCAAAGTAATTGAACCATCATGGTTGCATCATTTTCTCGTTGATTTTTACGAACAATCTTGACAAAACCTCCATTAATTTTTGCAACTGCTGGACCTACCTGATTAAACAAAACAGAAATAATTTTCTGATCATTAAAATATCTCAGTAAATAATTCTTATTAGCTTCGGTCTTTTCTTTTGCTTTAGAAACAACACGATCCATATACATTTTTAATGCTTTAGCTTTTGCTTCAGTTGTTGTAATACGAGAATCACGTAAAAAATTGTACATGAGTTTACGCATTAACATTGCATTTGCGTCTTGTCCGTTCTTAAATTTTATTTTTTTTGTTTTGTGAATCATACTATCTTCGTAATAATTTATTTCAATTCAACATCCATTTTTTCTAATTCTTCAACAATTAGATCAATAGATTTTTTACCTACACCTTTTAGATTGGTAAGATCTTCTTTGCCACGTTCTACTAAATCTGCGACTGTTTCGATATTTTCACGAAGCAATGCATTAATAACACGTGATGGAAGATTTAATTCATCAATTATTGTTTCATATGCTTTAGGATTTTTCTTTTCCTGTTGAGCATCTGCAATTTGTGTTGCTTCTTCTCCTGCTGCACTTTTACCTTCGTGGATTCCTTGGAAATGTTTTGTAAGTATAAGTGATGCTTCTTGCAATGCTTGTTCAGGTGAAATACTTCCATCTGTCCAGATTTCAAGAATGAGTCTGTCATAATTTGTTTTTCGTCCTACACGTGCTTCTTCTACTTTAAAGTTAACCTTTTGTACAGGTGAAAATGCTGAATCAATAGAGACATATCCACTTTGTGGTTCTCTTTCTTCTGAAGGCATATATCCATAACCGACTTCTACAATTGCATCAAAATCTAAAGTTGCTTTTGCGTCTGTTACTTCTGCAATATATAAATCACCATTTACTGCTTCAACTTCTCCGGTAATATCTTTTGCATATACCTTTTTAGCACCTTTTACTGAAAGATTTACTTGGAAAGGTCCTTTTCCATTTGCTTTAAATCTAATTTGTTTTAAATTTAATACAATATCAAGAACTGATTCTTTAACTCCAGGAATTGTTGTAAAAAAGTGTGGTGCTTTTTGAAATTTTACATATCCCATTACAGCTCCAGGTAATGAAGAAAGTAATGTACGTCGAAGAGCATTACCAATACTATTACCAAAACTTGCGTTTAATGGTTCATATACAAACTTTGCATATGTATTTGTTTGTTCTTCAACTTTTAAATTAAACTGTGGTTCTAACATATTAAAATCTATAACTTTTAAAATTAACGTGAATAAAATTCAATTACTAATCGTAAATTGACTTGTTTTTCTATAAATGAACTATCTGGTGTTGACACTAATGTGCCTGAATCTTTTTTAACTTGAAGCCATTCTGGAAGAATTACTTCATTTTGAGTCATATAAGCTTCAATATAAGGAATCTTTTTTGTATTATCATTTGCAAAAGTAACAATATCATTATCTGATACTTGATATGAAGCTACTTTTACATTTCGACCATTAACTGCAATATGACCATGACTTACAAGTTGTCTTGCTGCTGCTCTTGTAGGAGCAAATCCTAAACGATATACAATATTATCAAGTCTTCTTTCAAGAATTTCTGACAAAATAACAGATGTATTACCTTTTCGTTTAGATGCAATACCAAAATATTTCTTAAGTTGAGTTTCTGTTACACCAAATGAATATCTTAATTTTTGTTTTTCACGTAATTGTCTACTGTGCTCAGATTTCTTTCTTCTACCTTTGGCACCATGTTGACCAGGTAATATATTGATTTTTTTCAATAAAGAAGCTTGAGCCTTTGAACCTGGAGTTTTCATACCCAAATCCATGTTTTCTCGTCTTGCGATTCTGTTCTTTGGACCGTTATATCTCATAGAATAAAAATATTATAAATAAATGTAACTAATTAAACTCTTCTTACTTTTGGTGGACGAACACCATTGTGTGGAATAGGTGTCATATCGACAATCTTTCCGACATCAATAGATGATGCTCTTAAAGCACGAAGTGATGCTTCGCGTCCTGGGCCAATACCTTTTACAAAGATATCAGCTTTTCTCATATTGTGATCTTCTGTTGCTTTTTTTATTGCTGCTTCTGTTGTAACAGTTCCTGCATATGGTGTGGATTTTCTTGTTCCTGTAAAACCATACATGCCGCAAGAACTAATAACAATAGGTATACCTTGTTCATCAGTTACTGTAACAAGAGTATTATTAAAAGTAGCAGTTATATAAAACTTACCGTTTTCTACTACTCTTTTAGTTTTTTGTTTTTGTGTTGTTTTTGTAGGTGCCATAATTTTATTAATACTTATTCAGATGTTTTTGCAGTCTCTGCTTTTGCCCATGCTTCTTTTGTTAATGCTCCAACTGTCTTTCTCTTACCTCTTTTAGTACGAGCATTTGAACGGGTTCTTTGACCACGAACTGGTAATCCTTGTCTGTGTCTTAAACCACGGTATGAACCAATTTCTCTTTGTCGTTTGATATTATCACTAATTTCTTCTCTTAGTTCACCTTCTACACGAAATGTATCAATTACAGCCATAATTTTTTTCATCTGATCTTCTGTAAGTGCTTTTACTCTTGTTTCTGCAGGAACTTTTGATTGTTCTAAAATCATATTAGATTTTGACCAACCGATTCCATACACAAGAGTAAGTGCGTAATCAATTCTTTTTTCGTCTGGTAAATTAATTCCTGCAATACGGTACATACCTAAAATAACAAATTAGTAATAATAATTAACTTTGTTTCTGTTTATGTTTTGGACTTCTATCGCACACAACATAAAGCGTGCCTTTTCTTACAACCATTTT
The DNA here is from genome assembly GCA_964610165.1 of uncultured Gammaproteobacteria bacterium. GTDB lineage: Bacteria > Patescibacteriota > Microgenomatia > UBA1406 > GWC2-37-13 > MFZZ01. The sequence goes on along the minus strand of CAZSUZ010000002.1, from coordinate 35,267 downwards.
GCATCCATCACACATTTTTTTAACTCCTGATCTTTTTAACATAGTTATTTTCTATAAATAATTCTTCCTCGCTCAAGGTCATAAGGTGTTAATTCAATCTTCACCTTATCTCCTGGCAAAATTTTAATGTAATTTTTTCGCATTTTCCCTGAAAGATAGCAAAGAATTATTTTGTCACTATCATTCAATTGTACCCGAAACAATGTATTAGGCAAGTTTTCAACAACTTCACCTTCAACAATAATTACATCACTTTTCATAAAGAGTATATTGTAGCACGAAATTAGGTTAAAATAAAGGTCTTTTCTTCAGTTACAGCTAATGTCTTTTCAAAACAAGCCGAAAGACTTTTATCTCCACTTATAATTGACCAAGAATTACCTTGTTCGTACGCGATTTCTTCGCTTCCCATCGAATAAATTATCTCAAGGGCGAAAACAAATCCTGGCTTTATTTTATATGTTTTTTGAATTGGTCTGTCAAGATAATTCAAAACATATGGATCTTCATGCAACTTACGACCGATCCCATGCCCAGTAAGCTCTTTCATAATAAAATAACCATTCTTTGTTATTTCATTATAAATAAACTCAGCAAATTCACCAATGTATACACCATTATGCACCATTGAAATAGCTTTTTCTAAGGTTTTTTTCCCAACATCTAAAAATTTCTGCTTTTCTGGATCAGTATTATTGCCAACTATTTTAGAATACGCATAATCAGTATGAAATCCTTTATAAAGGACTCCGATATCCACAGTTACTAAATCTCCATCTTTTAAAATGCGATTTGACGGTGGAGTATGTACGGCTTGCTCATTTACAGGTATACATGTTGTCCAACTAAAACCTGGTACTGTTTTAAACGATGGCTCACCACCATGTTTTTTAATGAGTTCTTCTGCTTTATTATCAATTTCTAAAGTGCTTTGTCCAACGGAAATCCAAGGAATAAGTTCATCCACAACAGTTTTGAGGATTTTTCCTCCATCCTTCATTATTTCTATTTCGTCTTTTGTTTTTAGCTGTATCATCGTTTATGAATAATAAATCTCTCGATAGACTTCATCAAGCTTATCGTGCAGTTCATCAAGAGAAAAATTATTTTTAACGACATAATCTGCAAAAGCAATTGTTGGGCCCATATGGGTTTGAATTAATTCATCTATATCTCGTTCTTCTCCACGTAAATCTTTTCTCTCTTTTCTTTTTGCTATACGATCATATCTTTTTTGTTTATCTGCATATAAAGCAAGTATATAAATACGAGCTTTTTGAAATTGTTTCTTTATATATTCAAATTCTTCCCAAGATCTCATACCTTCAATAACAACAAGATTATTTTTCTTAAGTTCCTTTTCTAAATCTTTTTTACTCAATAATGCCATTGCTTCATAACCATGTTTATCTCTTAATTCTTGTCTTACCTGATGATGCACTTCAAGGGTATGTGGTAATTTTCTTTTTTCAATAAGACTATTTACAATATGGCTAAAACGTACTATAGGCAATCCTAACGTTTTAAAATATTCAGCAGCTTCTGTTTTACCAGAACCTGGCATTCCAACGATAGCAATAATAGTATTTTTTGTTGGTTTCCAATTTTTTACTCTATTTTCAATAAGTTGTTTTCCAAGAGATTTTAAA
>CAZSUZ010000002.1:0-33518 GCA_964610165.1 uncultured Gammaproteobacteria bacterium | reverse complement strand
TGGTTTCCAATTTTTTACTCTATTTTCAATAAGTTGTTTTCCAAGAGATTTTAAAATATCTTGTTTTACTTCTTCGATAGTTTTTGTACCATCTATTGTTACAAGTTTATTTTCCTTTTTATAGTAGTCTAAAACAGGTATTGTGTGTTTTTTAAAGAGCTCAATTCTGCGACGAATTGCTTCAATCGTGTCATCATCTCGTTGTTCATTTCTATATGCTAATCTCCAAAGTGCTTCTTTATCTGGAATATGAATATGTATTACTTTATCTACATTATTACTAAATTCTTTTGCTTGGACTAACGTTCTTGGAAACCCATCCAATATATATCCTTTTCTATATGCTGGCTTTTTTATATAACTATTTACTATTTCGATAACTTTATCGTCTGGAATTAATGAACCTGAGTTCATTAATTCTTTAACATATCTACCCAAAGTTGTTTTTTCTTTTGCTATATCTCTAAAAATATGGCCCGTTGATAAATAGGGTATTTTTAATTTTTCAGACAAAAAATTTCCTTGGGTTGATTTTCCGGCACCTTGAATGCCGATAAGCACTAATTTCATACAATAATTTTGTTATTAGTCTAAATCTGTTGTTTCCTTATGCGTTTTAACTGCTCTACAATCTTTATTATTACAAAACTTGTCTAATTCGAGTTTTGCTGGTGTATTAAGTTTGTTTTTTTCGCTTACATAGTTAAGTTGTCCGCATTCTGTGCAGACAAAACCAATTAATGCGCGTGCTCGTTTTTTTGCCATAAATCTTTAATAAATACTAAAGTGAAAGGTTATATTGTACTATAATTTCTCTAAAATTACATATTGAATTTGTCATAGTTTTTCATAACCAATTGTGCGTCGATAGATTTGAACGTTTCAAGTACAACAGAGACTACAATTAAAATTCCTGTTCCTCCAATGACAAGGCCTGTAATACCAGTAATTGATGAAACAATAGCTGGTAATATTGCAATTGTTCCTAAAAATAGAGCTCCAAATAATGTAATTCTAAATACTATATTTTGTAAATATTGTTTAGTAGCTGTTCCTGGTCTAATTCCTGGAATAAATCCGCCATGTTTTTGAATATCGTCTGCAATTTTTTGTGGGTTAAACACTATTACAGTATAGAAATAGGTGAATGCAACAACTAAAATGAAATATGTAATATTATAAACAAAACCGTTTGGATTAAACGATTGGGCTAAAAACGCACCAATATTTGCAACAGTACTATTTGGCACATATCGTAAAAAATTACCTGCAATTTGTGGAAATAAAACAAAAGAAACTGCAAAAATAATTGGAATAACACCTGCTTGATTAAGCTTTAATGGTAAATAATTACTTGCTGACTGATACATTTTATTTCCTTTTATACGTTTTGCATAATAAACAGGGATCTTTCTGACAGCCTCATTTATAAATACAACTGCTGCAATAACGAGTATTGCTATTGCTCCAAAAATAATAATATTGAATAGTAATTCTTGATTAAATGTACTAAGAGTTCGTCCAATAATAACCGGAATTCGCCCTACAATACCTGCAAATATTAAAACAGAAATACCATTACCAAGTCCAAATTCTGAAATTAATTCTCCAAACCAAACAATAATGAATGTACCAGCAAGTAAGGTAACAATAAAAGAAAAGAATTCTAATGGTGATAATGTTCCAATAATTTGCTGATTTCTCAGAAGGACATATATACCTACACCTTGAACTAAGGTTAATGGCACAGTTAGAAAACGTGTATATTGATTAATTTTATGTCTTCCAAATTCTCCTTCTTTCGTAAGTGCTTCAAGTTGAGGTATAACTAAGGTTAAAAGTTGAATAATAATAGATGCATTAATATAAGGACCTAAACCTAATGCCATAACAGAAAAATTGACAAGAGTTCCTCCAGAGAATATATCAAGAAGGGCTAAAAATTGACTTTGTTCAAAAATTGTTCTCAATCTTTCTAAATCGATTGCTGGAACAGGTAAAAAGGCGAATATACGGAATGCTAAAATAAGAAGGAACGTAATAATTGTCTTACGACGAAGCTGCGGATCATTAATAAGTAATTTTAGCTTTTGAATGCTTTCTTTCATTGTACTTTTCCACCAGCCTTCTCAATCATTATTTTTGCCGATTCAGAAACTGGTAATGCTATAGTCAAAGATTTTGTAAGAACACCCGTTGCAACCACTTTTACTTTTTGGTCTTTTGAACCAATGATAAGATTCTTTTCGATTAAAGCATTCATATCAACTGTAGAATTTGTGTCAAAACGTTCTAATTTTGCTAAAGTAATAACTACTGGTTTTGAACGAACAGATTTATTCTTTGATTTACCTCTCATGAGAGGAAATCTTTTAACCATTCTGTTTTGTCCACCTTCAAAATGTAATGGCACAGTTTCACGAGCAGTTTGATGACGAGTTGTTCCTCGACCAGATTTTACACCAGCGCCAGAACCAATACCACGACCTTTACGTTTTTTTCTTTTATCAACAGTTTTTTCTAATTGAGATAGGATATTCATATATATAAATTAATTTATTTCTTTGCTGTTTTTGTTACTTTTTTCTTTGCAACTGGCTTTTTCTCAGTTTTTACTTCTTTTTTTACAACTTTAGCTTCTTCAACTTTTGATTCTTTTTTAACTTCTTTAACAGGTTCTTCTTTTTTTTCTACTGGCTTTACAACTTTTTCCAATTTTGCTACTTTAGGTTCTTTAATAATTCTTGGCTTTAATTTTTTTATTGCTTCTATTACTGCGTATGCATTTGTAATTTGATTTCTTGTTCCAATAATTTTTCCAGATGCATTGTTAACACCTGCTAAATCTAATACTGCTCTTACAACTCCACCTACTTTTAGACCTGTACCTGGAGGTGCTGGTTTTAAAAGTAATCGAGATGCCTTATATTTTAATTGTACCTGATGTGGAATAGTTTCGTTGTAAATAGGTATTTCTACTAAATGTTTTTTTGCTTGAGTAATAGCTTTTTGAATGGCTGGAGGTACTTCAAGTCCACGACCAATACCAATTCCTACTTTTCCTTGCCCATCACCAATAGCAACGAGTGCAGAAAAGGAAATATAATTTCCTCCAGTCGTTTTTTTAGAAACACGACGAATAGTAATAATACGTTCTTCGTATTTTTTTTCTCCATTTTGTATTTGTTTATTTTCTCTAGCCATTTCTTTATATCAAATTGTAATTATACTTGAATATTACCTTCACGTAATCCTTCAGCTAATGCTTTAACACGTCCATTGTATGCATATCTGTTACGATCAAAAACAACTTTTGTAATTTTTTTCTCAGTTAATAATTCAGCTAATTTCATACCAACTGCTTTTGCTGTTTCTGATTTTGTTTGTTTTTCTTTCACTTTTAATGCTGAACTATTTGTTGCAACAATTGTTATACCGGCATCATCATCAATTGCTTGTGCATAAATATATCTGTTAGAACGATACACACTAACACGTGGACGTTCATTCGTACCAGAAATATTGGCACTTACTCTTTTTTTTCTTCTGTCAATTCGACTTAAATTAATGTTTTTCATATAAATATTCAATGGTTATTAAGCTTTTGCTTTCTTACCTGGCTTAATTCTAACTTTCTCTCCTTCATAACGAATACCTTTACCTTTATAGATATCAGGTTTTCTAATTAATTTTATTTGATAAGCTACCTGTCCAACAAGTTGTTTATCTGCTCCAGAAACAATAACAATATTATTTCCTTCTGTTGTAAGTGTTACCCCAGGTACTGGATTAAATACAACTTGATGAGAAAATCCAATTTTAAAAGCAACAGATGCACCTTGCATTTTTGCGTTAAAACCTGTTCCTACTACTTCAAGTCTTTTAGTCCAACCCGTATCTACACCTACTACAGCATTTGCAATAAGACTTCTATATAATCCATGGGATGCTTTCTGTTTTTTAGAATCATCTTTTCGAGTTACAATAAGATTATCTTCTTGTTTTTCTACTTTAATAAAACGTGGAAGTTCATATTTAACTTCACCTTTAGAACCACGTACAGTAATTAAACCTTCGTTGATTTCTACTTGAACCGATGCTGGAACTTGTATTGGCTTTTGGCCTATCTTTGACATACTTACCAAATATGAAATAATAATTCACCACCGACTTTTTCTTTTTTAGCTTCATTGCCTGTTAATATACCTTTTGAAGTTGAAATAACTGCAACTCCTAATCCACCAAGTACAGGTTTAATATCATTATAATTTGTATACCATCTACGACCTGGTGTTGAAAAAATCTTTACATCCGTAAATGCTGCAACGCCATCATCATATTTAAGAGTAACGATAAATTGTTTTATAGTTTCTCCTTCAACTGTAATTTCTTGTATATAGTTAAGTTTCTTTAGTTTTGTCAAAATGGATTCATTCAATTTAGAAAAAGGCACAATAATTGATTCTCTTCCTGACATATATCCATTTTTTATTCGTATTACTAAATCTGCAACTGTCATATTTTTTTAATTAATTATTATTAGGTCTTTTCTGCGGTTCTCTTTGTAACTTTTCCGTGACCTCTAAATGTTCTAGTTGGTGAAAATTCACCTAATCTGTGACCTACCATTGTTTCTGATACAAATACTTCTATAAATTTTTTACCATTATGAACAGCAATTCTGTGACCTACAAAATCCGGATGGATTTGGGAATTACGTGCCCATGTTTTAATAGGTGTTCTCTCATTTGAATCTTTTTGTTTAGATACTTTGATATGTAACTTTTCATCAATGTATGGTCCTTTTTTTGCTGATCTACTCATATTTTTTTACCAAGAAACTTTTCTAACTCCAGGAATTTCTCCCTTTAATGCTTTTTCACGGAAACACAAACGGCATAAACCAAAACGTCTCATATAACCTCTTGATCTTCCACAAAGTGGACATCTGTTTACTTGTCTTACTTCGAATTTTTGTTTATGTTTGAATTTTACTTCATCTGATGTTTTTGCCATGTTTCATTTATTAATTAGTATCCTTTTTAAATGGTACTCCTAACAATTCAAATAACTTTTTACATTGTTCTCTATTATTTGTTGTTGTAACTATTGTTACTTCTAAGCCTCTAATTTTGTCAATTTTATCATATTCAATTTCAGGAAATATAGTTTGTTCAGTAAATCCTAAATTTAAATTTCCATGTTGATCAACTGATGAATGAGAAATACCTCTAAAATCTCTAAGTCTTGGAATAACTATATTAATTAATTTATCTAAGAAATAGTGCATTTTTTCTCCTCTTAATGTTACTTTAACTCCAATAGCTAAACCTTTTCTAATTTTATATGCTGCAATAGATTTTTTAGCTTTTGTAACAACTGTCTTTTGTCCAGTTATTAACTCAATTTGTTTTTGAACATTTTCAATTGCTTTTTTATTATCTACTGCTTCTCCAACACCAACATTTACAACTGTTTTTGAAATATTTGGTACAGAAAATGCGTTTTTAATATTAAACTCTTTGATAAGTTTTTCTTTTATTTCCGAATTGTATATATCTTTTAATCGTGTCATTCTATTCTGTATTAATTTATATAGCTTTATTAGCTTTTTTTGAAAATCTAACTTTTTTACCATCTACAAACTTATAAGAAACTCTTGTTGGTTTTTTTGTATGTGGACAAACCAACATTACTTTAGAAACATCAATTGGTTTTGGTAAATCAATAATACCACCTTGATTTTGTTCAGTTTTCTTAATATGTTTTTTAACAATATTAATATTAGTCACTAAAATTTTACCTTGTTTAACAAAGACTTGTTCTACTTTTCCTTCAGTGCCTTTATCTTTTCCAACCATTACTCGAATTGTATCTCCTTTTTTAATTTTCATATTAATATACTTCTAATGCTAAACTTGCAATCTTGTTAAATCCTTTATCTTTGATTTCTTTTCCAATAGGTCCAAAAATACGTGTTCCTTTTGGATCTTGAGTTTCTGCACCTGCAAGAACAACACATGCGTTTTCATCAAAACGAATATAACTTCCATCTTTTCTTCTTGTTTCTTTTCTTGTTCGTACAATTACTGCTTTTACAACTTCTCCTTTTTGAACTTGTCCATAAGGAATTGCTTGTTTTACGACAACAGTGATGATTTCACCCATATAAGCAAATTTACGGTTTCCTTTTCCAGGAATACCAATGAGCTGTACTTTTTTTGCTCCTGAATTGTCTGCTACTGCAAGCATTGATCGTAATTGTAACATAGATAACTTTCTTAATATTTAATTAACTTAATTTAATCTTTCTAACTTTTTAATAACTGTAAAATGTTTATCTTTAGAAATTGGTCTTGTTTCCGCAATAGTAACTACATCTCCTTCTTGAATTCCTTCAAGTTCATTATGTGCTTTAATTTTCTGATGTCGTGTAATAACTTTTTGATACACTGGATGTCTTAATTTTCGTTCAACAGTTATAACTACAGTTTTCTGCATTTTTGTTGAAACTACTGTACCGGTTATTTCTTTTGCCATAATTATTTATTAATTCCTAAATTTTTTTGTGTAATCATTGTTAATACAACAGCTAATCTTTTTCTCTTTTTAAAAATAGTATTTGTATCTTTTTCTGGTTTTATTTTTGCTTCTATTGCCATCTTTGCAATTTCTCCACGTAACGTTTGTGCTTCTTTTTCAAGTTCTTCTACTGTTTTAACTCTTAATTCTTTTGCTGCTTTTCTCATATTATCTATTTACAATTTTTGTGTTTAATGACAACTTTGCTGAAACATTTTTAAAAATTTCTTTTGCTTCTACTTCAGTAATACCATCAATTTCAAATAACATTCTACCTGGAGCAACTGATGCTACAAAATATGCAACATCTCCTTTTCCGGCTCCCATTGTTACTTCTGGTGGTTTCTTTGTATATGGTTTATCTGGAAAAATACGAATCCAAAATTTACCAACTTTTCTTGTTGCTTTTGCTAGTACAACACGAGCTGCTTCAATTTGTCTGTCTTTAATCCAACCGGCATCTATGGCGATTAAACCATAACTACCAAAGTTTAGAGTATTGCCTTTTGTAGCTACTCTTCTCCATGATCCTCTAAATTGTTTTCTATATTTTTGTCTTTTTGGTGCTAACATGGCAATATCTAATTAACTATTATCTTCTTCGTTGTGACAGATCCAAACTTTTACTCCAATGTAACCAGATTTTGTTAAAGCTGGATACTTTGCAAATTCAACTCTTTCACGAATTGTTGATGTTGGAATTGTACCTTTAAAATATTTTTCGCGTCGGGAAATTTCTGCTCCATTAATTCTTCCACCTAATTGAACTTTAACTCCTTTTGAACCAGTTTCCATAACACGTGTTATAGTACTGTGTACAACTGCTCTATGTGGAAAACTACGCACTAATTTTTCTGCAATTGACTGAGCTACATAATATGCATTTGCAAACGGTTTTTTAACAGGTTCAATTTTTAATTCAATTCGTGCTTCTTTTCTTTTATCAACATTCTTTTTCATGTGTGAAGTAATAATTTTCTTTACTTCTTCTAATCCTTTTCCGCCTCGACCAATAATCATTCCTGGTTTTACTGAATAAATAACAACTGTAATTTTTTTAATTGCGCGTTCAATTACAACATCTGTTACGCCGGCAAACCCATACTTTTTCATAAGACTTTCTCTTATTTTTGCATCTTCATAAATAGCATCCTTATAAGCTCTTTTATCTGAAAAGAACCATCTGGATGACCAGTTATAAATTATTCCTAAGCGTAAACCGTGTGGATGAACTTTTTGACCCATTTATTATTTATTCATTAATTAATAATTATTTATCTTCCTTCTTTGTAACTTTTTTAACAGTCTTTTTAATTTTTGGCTCTTTTACTTCTTTTGACACTTTAACATCTTCTTTCTTTTCTACTTTTACAGGTTCTACTTTTTTAACTTCAGCTTTTTCAGTAAGGATAATTTTTATATGTGATAACCTTTTTACGAATGGTTTTGCACTTCCTCTTGATCCAGCATTATATCTTTTTAATTTTTGTCCTTCTTCAATTGTGAAAAGCTTAAATTGTAGCATATCAGGGCTCACTTTTAAAGTGTTTGTAGCATTAGCAATTGCTGAATGCAAAGCTTTATAGTAAAGTTTTGATTGCTTATTTGTTGAGTACATGAGGTAATCAAGAGCATCCTGAGGGGATAACTTTTTAATTACATCTAAATACATTCTTAATTTTTTAGGTGTCGATTTAATATTTTTTAGATAGGTAATTGATTCCATAGTATTATTTTCTTCTTGAAACAATTAACTTTTTACTCCATTTTTTTGGCCATCTTGTTCTTTTACCACGAGCTGGTTTACCCCATGGTGTTTTTGGATGCATACCTTCACCACTTCTACCTTCTCCTCCACCATGTGGATGAGATCGTGGATTCTGTGCAGTTCCACGAACTGTTGGGCGAATACCCATAAGTCTTTTACGTCCTGCACTTCCAATAATTTCATCTTTATGTTCAATATTTCCAACACGTCCAACTGTTGCCCAACATGTTGAAATAAATTTTCTAACTTCTCCTGACGATAATTTTATATGTGTATAATTTCCCTCTTGAGCTACAACCATTGCAAATGTTCCTGCTCCTCGAACAACTGCTCCACCTTGTCCTGGATATAATTCAATATTATGAACTTCAATACCAACTGGAATTTTTCCAAGTGGTAATGCATTTCCAATTGTTATAGATGCATTTTCTGATGCAATAATCTTTGCTCCTATTTCTAAATTTGTTGGATGAATAATATATCTTTTTTCTCCATCTTCATAAGTTACAAGAGCAATGTGTGCATTTCGATTTGGATCATATTCAAGTCTTTCAATAACTCCTGTTATATCTCTTTTATTTCTTTTAAAATCAATAATTCTATAATATCTTTTTTGTCTTGCACCTTGATGACGTACAGAAATTTTTCCACTAGAATCTCTTCCTGAATGTTTTTTCAGAATTTCGATAAGTCCTTTTTCTGGTTCTTGTGTTTTGGAAATAATTACTTTCATGTTCTAATAATTAACTTATGCTTGTGGAAATAAATCTATAGTTCCTTTTTTAACTCTTACTAATGCAATTTTTTTATCTGGCATTTGTTTTGTAATCATACGGCGACCGACTCTTTTTTCTTTACCTTTTCTTGTCATCATACGGACAGAATCAACTTCAACTCCATATATTTTTGCAATTGTTTCTGCAATTTGAAATTTATTTGCGTCTATATTTACTGCAAAAGCATATACATTACTTTGTGCAAGTCTTGTTGTCTTTTCAGTTACAACCGGATTTAAAATAATTGCATTAATTTTCATGATTGTTTAAAAAATGATCTTCTAATTTTCTTACTGCATCTCCTACAAATACAACCTTACCATGATTTAACACTTCGTATGGATTTACTGTTGATGCTTGTATCATATCAATATTCTTGATATTTCTTGCTGAAAGAACAAGTCCTTCTTTTTTAATTTCTGGCAATACAAATAATACTTTCTTACCTTGAATTTCTGTTTTCTTTAAAAATTGTGAAATATCTTTGGTTTTTGGCTTCATTGTTAAACTTGCTCCATCAAGACCAACTATGTCTTTATTCTTTAATTTCATACTAAGAGCAATAAAAAGAGCTAACTTTTTTTGTTTCTTATTCATGTCTTTTGAAAATATTCTTGGTTTTGGTCCAAATGTGACACCTCCACCAACGAATAATGCTGCTTTATCTGAACTATGTCTTGCACGTCCTGTACCTTTTTGTCTCCAAACTTTTTTTGTAGTTCCTGCTACTTCTGCTCTTGTTTTTGCTGAAACTGTTCCTTGTCTTTGATTAATTGTATATACACGAATATATTGGGAAATTAAAGCTTTATTTTCTTTTTGTCCAAACATAGTATCAGATACAGAAACAGATTCTGTTTCTTTACCTGTAATATCATACATTTGAATAGCTAAATCTGTTGTGGTTTCTTTTTTTACTTTTGGTGCTTTTGCTACTTTAGTTGTTTTTGCTTTTTTTTCTATTGCCATATTCGTATATATGTTTATAATCCGTGTGTTTTTATTTCTATTAATCCACCTTTTTTACCTGGAATTAGTCCTTTAACTGTAATTGATTGTTCTTCTGATTGCATAACTATAAGATTTTGTACAGTTACACGTTCGTTTCCTGTTCTTCCAGCCATTCTTTTTCCTTTAAATACACGACCTGGAGTTGTTGCTGCACCAATCGAACCTGGTGCACGTTCTCTATCTGATTGACCGTGTGTTCTTGGACCACCTCGGAAATTGTGTCTTTTTACTACACCTTGAAATCCTTGTCCTTTAGAAGTACCAGAGACATCTATAATATCTCCTTCTTTAAAAATAAGTGTTGGTTTTACTTCTTCGCCGATGAAAATTTTTTGTTCACCAACTAACAATCCTGTTTTTCCTTCTTCTTCTATTATTGAAATATCTTTATGAGTAGATAATATTCTTGTTTCTTTTAAAAAACGAAGCGGGGTTTTGATGCCCGCTTTTTCTAAGTGTCCTTGGACAGGTTTAGAATTTTTTTTGATTTGTCCGAAACCGAGTTGGATTGAAATTGATCCATCAGTTGGAACAGTTTTAACATTAACAAGATAACAAGGAGATGTTTGAATTTGAGTCACAGGAATAAGGTTTCCTGCTGTATCGAACATTTGTGACTGATTGTGCTTTGTTCCTAAAATAAAACCTGACATATTTGTTTTTAAATGAAAAAAAAAGAGCCCCAGATTGGAGCTCAACGCTTTTCAATCTGAATTTTAGAGTAAATTATTCTTACTTAACTCTAACGTTATCATTAAATTGTATTATATAATACTAATTACTTATCTTCAAGCTCAAAATTAAATAAATCTTACATCTTAACTTCTACTTCAACTCCAGCAGGTAATTCTAAATGCATTAATGAATCAATTGTCTGATTTGTAGGGTTCATGATATCAAGAAGACGCTTATGAATCTTTAAACCAAAATGTTCTCGTGCATCTTTATCTGTAAAAGGAGATTTATTAACAGCGTATACCTCATTCTTTGTTGGAAGAGGAATTGGGCCAATAATGGAGGCTCCAGTTTTTATAGCGGCATCAACAAGCTTTTGACATGTTTCATCTATAAGACGATGGTCGTAAGCTTTTAGTCTGATTCTTATTCTACCTTTGGGCATAGTTTAAAAGTGCAATTGTTAAAATGTAATTACTTTTTAATTTTGTTTATTATAACATAAATTAGCAAATGATCCTAGGCATTTTCAGCCTAGGATCATGCTAAAGTTTTTGTTCAAGGTTAATTACTTATTTATCTTTGTAATTACTCCTGCTCCGACGGTGTGTCCACCTTCACGGATAGCAAACTTGAGTCCTTCTTCAAGAGCAATAGGATATATAAGTTTTGCATTAATTTTGATGTTGTCTCCTGGCATTACCATTTCGACACCAGCTGGAAGTTCAATTTCTCCAGTTACATCTGTTGTTCTGATATAGAATTGTGGACGATATCCTTTAAAGAAAGGAGTGTGTCTTCCACCTTCTTCTTTTTTCAAAACATAAATTTCTGCTTCAAATTCTGTGTGAGGTTTTACAGATCCTGGTTTTGCAAGTACCTGTCCTCGTTCTACATCTTCTTTTTCAATACCTCTTAAGAGAAGTCCGGTGTTATCACCAGCTCTTGCTTCATCAAGAGATTTTCTAAACATTTCGATTCCTGTAACAACAGTTTTTCTACTGTCCTTAACACCAACGATTTCAATTTCTTCGTTGACTTTAAGAATTCCTCTTTCAACTCTACCTGTTACGACTGTTCCTCGACCTGAAATGGTGAAGACGTCTTCAACTGGCATAAGGAAAGGTTTGTCTGTTTCACGTACAGGTTCTGGTACATAATCATCAACTGCTTGCATTAAATCTTCGATTGCTTTTACATATTTTTCATCACCTTCAAGTGCTTTAAGAGAAGATCCACGAATTACAGGAACTTCATCACCTGGGTATTTATATTTCTTAAGTAAATCACGAACTTCCATTTCTACAAGATCAATGATTTCTGGATCAGAAACCATATCACATTTATTAAGGTACACAACAATTGCTGGTACGTTAACCTGTGCTGCAAGTAGAATGTGTTCTCGTGTTTGAGGCATAGGACCATCTGGAGCAGAAACAACTAAAATTGCGCCGTCCATTTGGGCTGCACCTGTGATCATGTTTTTAATATAATCTGCGTGTCCTGGTGCATCAATGTGTGCATAATGTCTTTTTTCAGTTTCGTATTCTGAATGATGAATATTAATTGTGACTCCACGTGCTTTTTCTTCTGGAGCTTTATCAATTTCTTCATACTTCATAGCTTTTGCTAATCCTTTTTTTGCAAGGATTGTATGAATAGCTGAAGTTGTTGTTGTTTTACCATGATCTACGTGACCAATGGTACCGATATTCAAATGAGGTTTGTTTCGTTGAAATGTACCTTCTGCCATATTAGTGTAATATAAATAATAAAATAATAAATTTTTCCACCATTGAAAAATAAACTCTGATGAGTATGGTGAAATGATAAAATGAAGAGCTATAAAAGTCAAGGGGAATATAGCAGTACTACTTATATAACTACATATGCTACAATAAGTACCCGTATGGCTACTGATTACTCCTTAAACTCCGATCAAATAAAGGCCGTTGAATATAATGATGGTCCGCTTCTTATTGTTGCAGGAGCTGGTACAGGTAAAACTTCTACACTTGTAGAAAAAATAAAGTATTTAATTCAATCAAAAAAAGCCAAACCAGAAGAAATTTTATGTTTAACCTTTACAGAAAAAGCAGCTTATGAAATGGAAGAACGTGTAGATCGAGCGATGCCGTATGGCTATTTTCAAATGTGGATTTCTACATTCCATGGATTTGCAGACCAGATATTAAGAGAAAAAAGTAATCATATTGGTCTCAATCCAGCTTATGACTTATTAACGCAAGCACAAACAATTCTATTTTTTAGAAAAAATATCTTCCATTTTGATCTAAAGTATTTTCGCCCATTAAGCAATCCAACTAAATTTATTGAAGGATTACTGCAACATTTTTCTCGGCTTCAGGATGAAGATATTTCTCCGGATGAATATTTAAAATGGGCAATTAAGCAACAAACTAACCATGATTTACTACCAGAAGATAAAGATAAGCACATGGAACTTGCTAAAGCGTATGGTACGTATCAAAAACTAAAAATTGAGAATGATGTCATGGATTTTGGAGATCTTATATATTACTTATTAAAACTATTTCGAGATAGGCCAAATGTTCTGCAAGAATATAAAAAACAATTTAAGTATGTTATGGTCGATGAATTTCAGGATACCAATATTGCGCAATATCAACTTATTAAATTACTTTGTCCGGCAAAAGAAAATCCCAAATTGACGGTTGTTGGAGATGATTCTCAAGCAATTTATAAATTCCGAGGTGCTTCTATTTCAAATATTTTAACCTTCATGGAAGATTATCCAAAAGCTCATCAAATAAGTTTACTTCAGAATTATCGTTCTAATCAAAATGTGTTAGATCATGCATACAAATTAATTCAGTTTAATAATCCTTATACCTTAGAAAGTAAGCTGGGAATTTCTAAAGAATTAAAATCAAATAAAAAAAATCTTAAAGACAGTGTTTCTTTTGAATTATTCGAACATGGCGATACAGAGGCTAGTTGGGTTGCAAAAACTATTTTAGATTCTAAAAAGAAGTATAAATATGAATATCGGGATTTTGCCATTCTAGTACGTGCAAACAATCATAGTGATCCTTTTATAACAGAATTAACCAGACAAGGAATTCCCTATCAGTTTTTAGGGCCAGGCACATTATTTAGACAATCTGAAATTAAAGATCTTATAGCTTATCTTAAATTACTTACCAATTTAGAAGACAATGTTTCTTTGTTTAGATTGTTAAACATGGATCATTTTAAATTAGATGAACAAGATTTGGTGCTTTTAAATGGTTTTGCCAAAAAAACTTCTGTCTCTTTATATCAATCAATAGAAATTTATTTATCTTTTTTTAATGAAGAATGGTATAAAACAGAACATCAGCCATTTCGGAAATATTTACCCCTCTTAAAAGAACAGACCAGAGATTCTCTTATTGAGCTTATCTCCATGATAAAACGTCATATTGCAAGATTGCAAAACGATACAGCGACAGATATTTTATATTACTTTTTAGAAGATACTGGTTATCTAAAACTACTTGCAAACTATCAAACAGAACATGATGAAAAGATTGCTCTCAATATTCTTAAATTCTTAAACCTTATTAAGAATGTATATACAAATAATGCGGAAAGTACCGTTTTTACGATAGTTGATTATTTAGATATGAGTCAGGAACTAGGTGAATCTCCTATTTCTGCGGATACTGATGCAGCCATTTCTAATGCAGTTAACATTTTAACGGTACACGCTTCAAAAGGATTAGAATTTCCTGTCGTTTTTTTAACAAATTTAATCAATGGAAGATTTCCAACAACAAACAGAAAAGATACTATTCCCATTCCTGACGATTTGATTAAAGAAAACTTACCAGAAGGCGATTATCATGTACAAGAAGAACGAAGACTTTTTTATGTAGGTTTAACTCGCGCAATGGATCATGCGTATCTGTCTGCTTCAGAAATATACGGAGATGGAAAACGAAAGCGCAAAATTTCTCCATTTGTATTTGAGACTATTGGTCAAGAACAAATTGAGAATACACTTTCAATTAAAAAAGAGGAACAAGAACAACTGAGTATTTTTGATTTTAAAAAATCAGAAGAGCCAATTCAAAAGCAAAAAATGAATGTTACCCAATTTTCATATAGTCAGTTGGAAACCTATGAAACTTGTCCTTTAAAGTATAAATTCCAGTATATTCTTAAAATTCCAACTGCTCCTGGATCTGCAGCTTCTTTTGGCAGCACTATTCATAATGTATTACAACAATTTTATAAAGGATATATTGCAGATAAATCATATGGTATTAGTCATTTGCATAATTTAGTAGAAACCTTATGGGATCCGGCAGGTTATAGTTCCCAGATTCAAGCAAAACAATACAAACAAGAGGCTAAAGACATGTTGGAACAGTATTTTAAAACATTTCATACAACCAGTGTAGAAATTGTAGGATTAGAACAATTTTTTAAGATTAAAGTTGATGAAGAAGTATATTTAACTGGAAAAATTGATAGAGTTGACCAAAAGTCGGATGGAAAAATTGAGATTATTGATTATAAAACTGGCAAAATGCCTGATGAAAAAGAGTTAAAAAAAAGTTTACAGCTTTCCATTTATGCAATGGCTGCAACTGATAAAGGATTATATAAACAAGAAATAGATAAGGTAGATTTAACCTTTTACTACTTACAAGGAGCTCAAAAAATTACAATGAATCGAACATTAGATGATGTTACTGCCGTAAAAACTAAAGTTACGGAGATAACTAATAAAATTAAAGCAGGAGAATTTCCAGCAAATGTTGGTCCATGGTGTGATTATTGTGATTTTAAACCTATCTGCCCAGCATGGGAACAGTAATGAAAGTTGTGTGGAGCGTCCCGATAATTATCGGGACGCTCCACTTGTATCAGTTTAGTTGATAAGAGTAACAACATACCCACCAACTAGAGATAAAAATATAGCAATCACAGCCGCTCTGATATAGAGTATCAGCACAATTCGGTTGTATCTTGCTATTTCCTCATCGTACTGCCTTAGCTCTTCTTCAGATAAGTACTGCAACTTCAAATATTTACTTCTTTTCATACATAACTCCTTCTACTGAACTTGGCGATCAGTTTGGAATATGAATAGACATTCCAGAAAGAAACCACCAAATCGCGATAGCAGCTAAAATACATGCAATCACAATCATGATGAAAACTTGGAACCGCTCCTTTCTCTTCCTTGCCGCAACCTGCTCGGGTCTATTCCGATATTCCTCTACAATTGCTTTTCGCTCCTGTAAAGAAAGATTCCGATCGATTTGAACCTGTACCAACATATCTTCGATTGTTAAATTGGGTCGAAGTACATAATGGTACTTTGTCATCCATTCTTCCACTGTTTTGGGAACAGGCGGCCGATCATTCATGACTTTCTCCTTATCTAAAGTTACTTATACAATACTGTTAAACTTAAGATGTAATACAATAGAAATCTATCTATTTGTATCAATCTAAAAGTAAGATATTATATCAATTTTAGCACTGTTATTCAATGCTATAGGATTATTTATTCCCTCTTAACCATTTCACTCCTGCATATACAAATGGTGTTTCAATAATAGACATACTACATTTCAATAACCAATAAGGAAGAATTAAGCTAAATAAAAATGCTATGTTTTCTGAAAAAGGTTCATTGAATGCATAAAATGCAAGAGACATAAATACGACAGTATCGATAAATTGTGCTATAAAATTGGAAAGATTATTTCGTAGCCAGAGCTTAGATTTTCCAAATTTTTCTCTAATTCTACTGAAAATATAAATATCCATAAAATCAGCAAGTGCAAATGCTGTTAAACTTGCAAGTGTAATTCGTGCCGATTTACCAAATATTTCATCATAAGAAGCTTCGCTTTCCATAAATCTCATTGATGGAGGTAAATGAATAGCAAGCATTATAAATCCAAACAATAAAACAATTGTAAATAATCCTGATCGAACAATACTTCTAGCTCGTTCTTTTCCATGAACTTCTACAACTACATCATTAATAGTAAAAAGTAATGGAATTAAAAATATAGAAACACTAGCATTTAATTTATAAAATCCCAAATCAATAAGTGGGAATGTTTTTGCACCCATCAATTCGGCCACAATAATACAAAAAATATAAACAGCAACGAGTAGATCCATTTTTTCAATTTTAAACATGAGAATTAGATAAATTAATAATGAATGATTAGTAGCAGAGTATATATTATTTTTCCATAATGTTTAAAACTTCTCCTATTAAATAAAGTGACCCAGTAATAACAACCATGTGTTTACTTTCTTGGGCTTTTGTTAATGCTTCTTTTAAATCTGGAATTACCTGATAATAAAAATAATGCATATCCTTTAAAAGATCACCAATAACTTGAGGATCTTCTGAATACAATTCACCCATTCCTTGATTCATGTTGTCAAAAGAAGTAACAATAATATCTTGAGCATGCGGAAGAATATATTTTAAGATCGGTTCATAATCTTTACCTTTTTTGAAGGAAAGAAGGAATGTAAAACGTTCGTCTTTGAAAATATGCGTAAGACTTTGCATAAACGCTTCCATTTTTTGTGGATTGTGGGCACCATCTATAACAAATTCGCGATTATTATACTGAACCATCTCCATTCTTCCTGGAATTTTTACCGTTTCTAAAGTAGCTCGTAATGATTCTTCCTGTAATTGTTTCTTTTCTCTCGATATAAATTCGACAAAAGAAATAACCGCCATACTTATATTTTCAAATTGATACTCACCAATTAATGAAACATGTACATCTTCTAAATGTAAATTCTTATAATTAATACTGCATCGTAAACCTAATAAAGAAATTGTTCGAGAAGTAACAATTTGTTCTGGATTAACAAGTATTAACTGTGCATTTTGATCTTTAGCTTCTTGCTTAATAACATCTATTACTTCTTGTTCCTGATCTAATTTAATAGCTATATTATGTTTTTTTATAATTTTTGCTTTTTCAAATGCAATTTTTGGCAATGTATTTCCTAAAAACTCCATATGATCGTATCCAATACGAGTTATTACAGCAATTTTATGTTCTGAAGTTATTGTATTTGTTGCATCAAACTGTCCACCCAAACCTACTTCCATTACAACTACATCCACTTGTTCTTTCTGGAAAATATAATACGAAAGTCCTACAATAATTTCAAAAAAAGTAACCGAACCATATTCCGAGTCTTTTGTTTTTTCAATAAACGGCTGAATCTCTTGTAAGTACTTAACAAATATTTCTTCAGAAATGGGCTTTGCATTTATTTGAATTCGCTCCAAAATATGATGAATATGAGGCGAAATTCCCATTCCAACGTTGAACCCTTGTGAAACTAACATTGCTGTCGTTAGGTACGAAGTAGAACCTTTCCCAGAAGTCCCAGTAATATGAATCACCTTCAATTCATTCTGTGGATCTCCTAACAATTTCATAAAAAATTTAGTTCTTTCATGAGCCATAGAAGGCTCTCCCCATTTATTTGTTTTAGTAATAAATTGGTTGAGATATTCTTCTGCTTGTGTAAATGTTTGGATTTTCATATTTAGTTTAATTAAAGTCGAAGTATACCTTACAACAAATAAGCTACGAAAGCTCGTTGTGCATAATGACACAGAACCATGTATCAAAGAGCTTTCGGCAGTGAGCAAACGAGATAGTCCTAGAATTTATACTCAGTTAGGCGAACGGTTATTTGTTGGAATGGTATACGAGACTTAACATTTAAATTCCAATTTACGGAATCGGAAACGGCGTTACCATCTTTGTTACTTTTGCCTTCAACTGCTTTAGATGATTATCCGTATCAATCTCTGATTTAAACTTTTTAAAATACTCTTTACGTTCTTCCTTCGTTCCTGGCAACTTATACTTCTTAATGAAATCAAGAACCTCATTCATAACATTTCCAATAAACTCCATTTCCTTTTCTTTCATACCTCTAGTTGTTGCAGCAGGTGTACCAAGGCGAATTCCGGATGGATAAAATGGTGAACCAGGTTCTCCCGGAACTGTATTTTTATTTAACGTTAATCCAACATGGTCTAGTGCATATTCAGCAAAATAGCCTGCTCCCGGACCATGTGTTGGAGATAAATCGACTAAAACTAAATGGTTCTCCGATTTATTTCCTACCACTTTATATCCATGATCTACGAGTGTTTGAGCTAATGTTTTTGAATTCTTAACAATTTGATGTGCGTAATCTTTAAATTCTGGCTGTGCTGCTTCATATAAAGAAATAGCAATAGCAGCTGTTGTATTGTCATGTGGTCCTCCTTGTAATCCTGGAAATACTGCTTTATCAACTTTTGTTGGTAACTCTGGATCTTTATCGAGCCCTTTTTTAGTAACCATAATCATGGCACCTCTTGGTCCACGAAGTGTTTTATGAGTAGTTGTGGTTACAATATGTACATGTGGAACAGGAGAAGGATGTGCACCACCAGCAATTAAACCTGCAACATGTGCAATATCTGCTGCTAAATATGCACCAACTTCTTCTGCAATTTCTGCAAATTTTTCGTATTTAAATAAAAGAGGATAAGCAGTCGCACCAACCCAAATTAACTTAGGTTTATGTTTTAATGCTAATGCTCTAATTTCTTTATAATCAAATAGTTCACCATTCTTTACCTCGGGCATGACACCATATTGCAAACTATTAAAAAATATTCCTGTTGCAGAAACCATATGTCCATGTGTTAAATGTCCACCAGCAACTAAGGCTTGTCCCATAACAGCGTCACCAGGTTTACATGTTGCTAAATAGACTGCTAAATTAGCGGGAGAACCAGAGTATGGTTGAACATTTACATGCTCAACGCCAAATAATTCTTTTGCTCTATTTTGAGCAATAGATTCAACGTTATCTATAATTTCGTTTCCACCATAATATCTTTTGCCAGGGTATCCTTCAGAATATTTGTTTACAAGAGCAGATGATAATGCGGTTCTTACGTGAGTAGATGCGTAATTTTCGGAAGGAATAAGTTCTACTCCTTTTCTTTGTCTGTCTTCTTCTTTTGTAATTAGGTTATAAATTTGTGTATCCTGCATGATAGTTAAAAAAAACTATTAATAAAGTAGTTAGTTGTGTGCAGGATATTTATACCATGGTAGTTTTATTACAAAATTTGTTAATCGTTTAAAGATTAGCACGAAGAAAGATATATTTCAATGAGAAATAGTATAATAACTCTATGAATAAGCTTCTGATTGCGGCAGATATCTTAATGACAGGTATCTTTGCATGGCGATTTCAATATATGCCGAAACAAATTCCTCTGTTATATTCACGTCCTTGGGGAGATCCACAACTTGTAGAATTCTGGTATATCGCTTTACTTCCAATCTTAATGCACATATTTTATTTGTTTAACGCTTACATCATTAAAAAATTTTTCCATTCTGAAGAACTATTTCAAAAATTATTTAATATAGTCAATATTTTTGTAATTATTACATTTACAGGAATATTTCTTAAAATCATCTTTTTAGTAACCTAATATGGAAGCATATCTTATATTTTTTACTGCAACACTCATTTCATTTTTAGTAACGCCACTTACAATTAAATTTGCAAACCGTTTTGGACTTATCACAGATAGAAAGGATAGAAAACATCCAGCACATACACACAAAGGAATTATTCCTCGAGCAGGTGGAATTCCTATTTATTTAGCATTACTTATTACAACGCTTGTTTATATTCAACCTAATAAAATAATTACAGGTATTCTTATTGCCAATGGATTACTCCTTATTGTTGGATTATTTGATGATAAGTATGATGTTTCTCCCTATTTAAGATTCTTTTTTAACTTAACAATTTCTGCTTTGGTTGTTGGTTTTGGATTAGGTATTCCCTATGTTTCTAACCCATTTGGTGGAGTTATTCATTTAGATACATGGAAATGGTCAATTGATATTTTTGGTGTTCGAAATATTTTAATTTTTGCAGATCTTGTAGCTATTATCTGGCTTACATGGACTATGAATATGGTTAATTGGAGTAAAGGTGTAGATGGCCAATTACCAGGTTTTGTTTCTATTACAGCTCTATTTCTTGGTTTATTATCAGAACAATTTGTCGCACATGATATTCGAGCTCAAACAGTTGCACATTTATCGTTTATTGTTTCTGGCGCTTATTTAGGCTTTTTACCTTTTAATTTTTTCCCTCAACGAATAATGCCAGGTTATGGTGGCGGCGCTATGGCAGGATTTTTACTGGGCATATTAGCAATTTTGTCTTTTGGAAAAGTAGGAACAGCAATTTTAGTATTAGCTATTCCAACAATTGATGCAGTGTATACCATTATTCGTAGACTTCATCATGGAACTTCTCCATTCCGAGCAGATTGGGGACATTTTCATCATAGACTTATTGAAATTGGATGGGGAAAACGAAGAATTGCAGTATTCTATTGGTTAATCTCTTTTATTCTGGGTATTTCTAGTTTATTTTTAAGTGGTATTGAAAAATTGCTGGCATTTTTAACAATAGCCGTTCTTCTGTTGGTCTTCATGTTTATTTCAGAACGAATTAAACAAGGTGATTTGGTAAAATAGGATAGGCTATTATGAAAATCACTATTGGTATTTCTTCCGGTATTGCGGCTTTTAAAATGTTGGAACTTATTCCTCTTTTGCAAAAAAATGGTCATGAAGTGCAGGTAATCTTAACCCACAGTGCAAAAGAAATGATTTCTGTAAAAGAAGTTGAAAAACTTACTGGAAAAAAAGTATTTACAACATTATTTGAAAAAGATTTTGATTATAAAGAAGTTCTTAAAGAACGTAAAGTTGAACATATAGATGTTGCAACAGATAGCGATTTATTTATTATAGCTCCTGCAACAGCAAACATTATTGCCAAACTAGCAAATGGCATAGCTGATGATTTTTTAACAACCACAATTCTGGCAACTGTTAAACCAGTTCTTGTTGTTCCTTCAATGAACACTAATATGTGGAATCATCTTGCTACACAAAAAAATTTAAAGATTTTACAGCAGTTTGGATATTCAGTTATGTCGCCAAATAGTGGATGGTTAGCTTGTGGTGTTCAAGGTGTTGGAAGACTGCCAGAAGTTACAGATATTGCGAGTGAAATAGAACTAATGACAACATTTGCTTCTCGATTTAAAGGTAAAAAAATACTTGTTACCGCTGGTGGCACTTCTGAACCTATAGATTCTGCACGTGTTTTAACCAATAAAAGTACTGGCAAAATGGGTGTTGCTTTAGCGGAAGCATATTATAAACAAGGAGCAGATGTCTTGTTGGTTAGAGCTGAAAATAGTATTCAAACAATGTTACCTATTGAACAAGTAACATTTGATACAGCACAAAAACTTCTTAATATTTTAGAACGAAGAAGTCCGGAATTTGATATCCTCATTCATGCAGCTGCCGTTTCTGACTATACAGTTGAACAACATGCAGGTAAAATAGATAGTTCTGAAAATGTTTCTTTAGAACTCCATACTGCACCAAAAATAATAAACGAAATTAAAAAATGGAATCCACATATTCAACTTATTGGATTTAAAGCAGTACATGGAGTGAATGAAGAAAACATATACGAATTAGTTCAACAAAAATTTGAAGATTCAGAAGCAGATTTTATTATCGTCAATGATATAAGTCGAAAAGATATTGGATTTAGCTCTGAAGATAACGAAGTCTATGTTGTTTCAAAAAATAAAAAAATTACTAAAATCGATAAAAATACTAAAAAAAATATTGCATTAGAGATTATAAATTTAACTTCCTAAATATGATTCGCCTAGCTACTAAAGATGATTTAAAAGCGTTGGCTCCTATTTATGTAATCGCTTATAACTCATTAAATATTGGAGAACAATGGACAGATAAAAAAGCAATTATTTTGCTAGAACATTTGTATAATGAACAACCAGACTTGTTTTTCGTTGCAGTTGAAGGGAATAATATCATTGGCGGTATTACAGCGGTTGTTAAACCGTGGTGGGATGGAAATCATTTAACTGATGGAGAACTTTTTATTAATCCAGACTATCAGGGAAAAGGTATTGGTAAACAATTAATACAAACTCTTTTCGAAAATGCTGATAAAAAATATCAGGCTGTTTCTTGGGATACATTTACTCACAGAGTTTATGAACATCCGTTGAATTGGTATAAATCTATGGGATTTAAAGAAATAAAAGAGTGGGTAATGATTACGGGAGATATTCAAGAAGTTCTCAATAATTTAAAACAAAAATGAAATACTTTATAAAAACATTCGGTTGCCAACAAAACGTTGCAGATTCCGAACGTGTTGAAAAAGCTTTTAAAGGACGTGGCATGACCAAAGCCCGAGGCTATTCTGATGCAAATTATGTAATTATAAATACCTGTATGGTGCGCGAAACTGCCGAACATAGAGTGTATGGATTAGTAAATAATTTAGGAAAAATTAAAGCAGAAAAACAACAAAAAGACGAACTATTTAAAATTATTGTCACTGGTTGTATGGTTGGTATAGCTTTTCGAGATGCATCTGGAAAATATTTAAACCGCATTCGAGAAATTATGCCAGAAGTAGATGAATTTATGCCAATTGAAGAAGTTGGCTTTGATAATGAACCAGTTCGACAAAATACAGAACAAGCTTGGGTTCCTATTTCAAATGGATGTAATAACTTTTGCACATTTTGTATAGTTCCATTTACACGAGGTCGTGAAATTAGTAGACCGTACCAAGATATTATTGAAGAATGTATTCATTTAAAAGCAAAACGCTATAAAAAAGTTACACTGCTTGGTCAAAACGTAAATTCGTATGGCTCTGACTTGATTATGGGTAAAGAAAATATTCAAGTTATGCGAGATTTAAATAAAACATATTTTGATAATTCTAAATATGTAACAGATATTAAAAATCTTTCCACAATTCGAGCTAAATTTACCTATAATGGTCGCGAAGTTGAACCAATTTATGTTAAACATTTAGGCCGTCACCGCATTCCAACTTTATTTCCCTATTTGTTAGAAGATGTTGCACGAATGGATTTTGATGAAGTTAGTTTTTACTCTTCAAATCCTTGGGATTTTTCTGAAGAATTAATCGATGTTATTGCAAAATATCCAAACATCACAAGAACAATTCACTTACCTATTCAATCTGGAGATGATGCAGTTCTTAAACGAATGAATCGTTGGTACACAGCTGATGAGTATCTAGAAATTATTAATAAACTAAAGGCAAAAGTACCAGGAATTAAATTTACAACAGATATTATTGTAGGTTTCTGTGGAGAAACAGACGAAGAATTTCAAAATACAGTAAAACTTGTAAAAGCTGTCGGCTATGATAAAGCTTTTATTTCTATGTATTCTGAAAGACCAATGACTGCAGCTACAAAAGTATTTACAGATGATGTTCCACATACAATTAAAAAGAATCGCTGGGAACTATTAGATGAACTAATTAATGGAAGATTTAGAAAAGCAGATCGTGCAGTATATATACCTCAGACCGCGTAAGTTATTTCATTTTAGAAACTATTTGTTCTTTAAAAGATGGATGACTTGCTATTACTTCATACGATTTAAAAGGATCATTAAAATCATACTCAATTTCATTACCTTGCCAATCATATAAATTGCCACCAGCTTCTTCGATAATAATGTGTGGACCCATAATATCCCAAATACCAGGATGGCCTAAAATGACAGCATCCATAACATTTTCAGTAAGATAAGCAAAAGATACTCCACCAGCACCAATCATACGTATTCCTCTAAAGTCTGGTTGCATACTTGCGAGTATTTGAGGTAATCCTTTTTCCAAAGATCCTTCACCCAAATAAGAACTTAAAAACCCATTTTTTGTAGTTATATCATTAATAATTAAAGGAAGTTTAACTCCTTGGCGAATAATAAATGCACCTTTTCCTTTTTCTCCAAAATACACATCACCATGCACTGGCATATAAATAATGCCTGCTTCTCTTTTACCATCCTTTAAATAGCCTATTAAAACACAAAATAAATCTAATCCTGTTGCAAAATTTGCTGTTCCATCTAAAGGATCAATAATAAACATGTGTTTTTTCATGTCCGTACTTAGTTTTTCTTCTCCAATAAATCCGATATCTTCTTCTTTTACTCCTTTAGCTTTCATTCCTTCAATAAGTAGTTTATAAATAACCTCTTGTGCTTCTGTATCTGCTTGAGTGACAATATTATGATGAGATGTTTTGTGTGTTACATCTAACATTTCCTGACGGAAATATTTCATGAGAATTTCTCCTGCAAGGTGCGCCGTATTGTTAAGTAGATCAAACATAAGGTTATTATAGCAGCAAAATGGTATAATATACGCCTGGATTCTTAACCCCAATGATGAAAGGAGTTAACGATGTATCGTTTGCTTATTGAATATCAACTGGGAGCAAAGAGCATTGCCCAAAAAATTGCAGAAGCATTGCAATCTATGGCAAAGCAGGAATTATCCCTAGGTAACATTGAAACCGAATTTAAGCCGTTGCCGAATCTGGAGTATGGATTCTCGATTACTGTGCAAACTGATGATTTAAGCAGAACCAGTTTGCTTTTCCGGGACAAGGCAGCAGATGTAGTTCAATCTGTTACATTCGTTAGGCCATGCACAATAGCTAACGACTATATTACTGCATCTGTAAAGTAATATTGTTATTCCTGTGTAAGCAAGTGGGGCGGAAACGCCTCACTTGCCCTTTTTCAACAACACTTTTCTTATTAAGGAGGCACAGATGGCTGAATTACTGTTGCGATATATGCAAACATGGCAAGAAGAGCAAGCTGAAACAATGGGGATAGAACTAGAATCCACAGTCAAAGAAATCACAAAGTTGAAAGAGCTACCAAGTGAAATAAGGCTTTTTCAACAACCTGCTGATCAACCTGATTTTCATGTAAAGCTTGAATTTCTGGAGTTGGAAGTTCCGCTACGCCTTTTCCCAGAAATTAGATCTGCATGTTTTAGAATTATGCAGAAACATGCCCATATCAATCAACATATTCGCATCACAATTGTGCGTGAATTTGGAGAAATGGAAGAAAGAATGGGCAATCTAAGTACCTAAAGTATTTTTTGACACGTCGAGCAAGTGAGGCAAGTGAGGCGTTTCCGCCCCACTTGCCCTTTTTTCTAATAGATCCTGAATCAAGTTCAGGATGACGAATGTTTGTGTTAAAATTACAGAATATGAAAATGCTTGTAACCGGTGGCGCAGGCTTCATCGGATCTAACTTTGTTCGTTATTGGCTTAAAAACCATCCCGGAGATACAATCATAAACTTCGATAAACTTACTTACGCTGGTAATCTTGAAAGCTTAAAAGATATAGAAACAAATCCTAACTATTCCTTTGTCAAAGGAGATATATGTAATCGTCAAGAAGTCGATGCAGTCGTTTCTGAAGTAGACACAATTGTACATTTTGCAGCAGAAAGCCACGTAGACCGCTCAATAGCAGATGCTGCTCCATTTATTAAAACGAATGTCGAAGGTACATATGTTTTGTTAGAATCAGCTGTAAAAAATGGAAACAAACGTTTTCATCATATTTCTACAGATGAAGTATTTGGTGCACTTCCTTTAAATACAGAAGAAAAATTTAATGACAATACTCCATATAATCCTCACAGTCCTTATTCAGCTTCAAAAGCTGGTTCTGACCATTTAGTTCGAGCTTATAAAACAACTTATGGGTTACCTGTCACAATTTCTAATTGTTCTAATAACTTTGGTCCATACATGTTTCCAGAGAAACTTATTCCACTTGCAGTCACAAATATTTTAGAGGGCAAAAAAGTGCCAGTATATGGTGATGGCTTATATGTTCGTGACTGGTTATATGTAGAAGATCACTGTCGTGCAGTGGATTTTATTCTGCAAAAAGGAGAAATAGGAAAAACATATTTAGTCGGTGGTTTAACAGAAGATATTCCAAATATTGAAGTTATTAAACGTATTCTCAAAATTATGGGTCAGAATGAAAGCATGATTGAATATGTTAAAGATCGCCCAGGCCATGATCGACGTTACGCAATAGATTGGACAACAATTCAAAAAGAACTTGGTTGGGAACCACAATATAATTTTGATCAAGCTCTTGAAAAAACTGTTCAATGGTATAAAGATAATGAAGATTGGTGGAGACATGTAAAAAGTGGAGAATATAAAGAATATTACAAATAATTATGAAAAAAATTGCTATCACTGGTCCTAATGGATTAGTAGGTTCTCGCATAATAGAACTTCTTAAAAATGATTTTGAGTTTATTCCACTATCTCATCAAGATATTGATATTACAGACAAAGAAGAAGTTGCACAAAAACTTGCATCACTTGATTTTGATATTCTTCTCCATTTGGCAGCATATACAAATGTAGAAGGTGCAGAAAATGATCGTAGTCAAGCTCATTTAATAAATGTAGATGGCACAAGTAATATTTTTCATGCACTCGAACATTCAAATAAAAAAATGATCTATATATCAACCGATTTTGTGTTCGATGGTACAAATCCTCCATACGACGAAACAAGTAAACCAAATCCATTAGGCTATTATGCAGAAACTAAGTTTCATGGAGAAAAAGTTTTACAAGATACTGCAATGATTGTCCGAATTAGTTTTCCTTATGGGAATATTAAATCAGCAAAACCTGATTTTATAATGCGCGTAAAACAACTTCTTGAAGATGGTAAAGAATTAAATATGATTTCTGATAGTTCCATAACACCTACATATATTGACGATATTGCTTATGCACTAAAACATCTTATGAACAACTATTCACCAGAAATTTTTCATATAGTTGGTTCAAAATCATATTCACCTTTTGAAACAGGCAAATTAATTGCTAAAACATTTGGCTTAGATGAATCTCTTGTTACCGAAACTTCATACGAGGAATATGGCAAAGGGAAAGCGCCAAGGCCTCAGTTTTCTGAAATAATAAGCATAAAAAATACTTTCCAAAAAATGAGAAATTTAGAAGAAGGACTTTTAGCTTTAAAACAAGAGAATACAACTACGCAATAAGATATCTGGCTAATTTTTGTTGTCCTAACACACCAAGTGTTGCAAAGTTTATTCCTACTACAAACTGTTCTAGATTAAAAACATTATCTCCGTATTGATTTGTTACTTTATTACCAATCTGTGCAGCTAAACTCTGTGGGTTATTAACAATTCCTACATCTGCTTTAAAAAGTAATTGTGTGGGATTAATAAATGCTTCAACAAATCTTCTATTGAGTGTATTGTTTCCAGAAGAAAATACAGTTCCATGAGGATCATGTGGACCAATAACTATATCAACGGGAGAACCAATTGATACCGCATTGTCATATAATAACTCGCCAGCTACATGTAACAAACCGTCTGGTACACGCGCAATGTTATTATCATCAAACCATCCATTACATTTTGCAACTAATTCGTCTGCTTCATTCTGCATATCTAAAATCGAAAGTAATGTAAAAATTACTTCAAGAGAATGTTGATGTGCACCACAACCTTTTTTTGAATTTAAAAGTTGTGTAATATTTCCGCAATGTGGTTCAATAACCTTATTGCCATTCCTAAATAATGGAATCAGACCGTGATCATTATCAATATGAATCGGTAATCTAATGTCACCTAATAAGGTATTACTTCTGTCAGTGATAAATTTAATAGCTTCAGTAATAAATTGTTCGCCTTCTAACTGCCAAAAAGGTTGTTGGGGCATTTCTCCAGCCTGCATAGATGCCACAAACATCATCATATCGACTCCGTATCTGCCACCTGGCCAAGGTCTAGATCCTAATGTTGCAGAACTTGTCATTTTCATTTCAGACAAATGTTCAATCTGATAATGTTTATCCTGTAAAGTTACAGATTCACCTTCAGCTTCTACTGGAATTGCTTTAATTATTCTTGGTCTATCATCAATACAAGATTCTATAACTGATGGTTCTATTAATGTAATAGCTTCTGTTAACTCGTAGGGAGTACAAATTTCTGATAAAGAATCCAAAGGAGATCTCTCCTGAACAATTTCTTGCATCATTTCGATTGTTAGAGGTTCTGTTTTTGATAAATGATGCTGTCTATACTCTCCATTATAAGGATAAAATCTTTTTAATCTTTCATCCCTCATATTATTCTCCTTTTTATTATTTACTTTCTTCTTACTCATATATTAAGAAGAATTAGTAATATGTTTTGGGCTAATGAAAGAAATATATAGCTTATAAAAAAATTTTACAATACATCACCAATCAGCTAAAAAAATTATTATCTTGTAATTTTGAACATAATATTTTATTATTACTCTTTATGACCATCACATTTATCGGACATGGATATGTAGGACTTGTAACAGCTTGTGTTTTTGCAGATTTTGGCAATGACGTTTGGGTAGTTGGTCATACACCAGAAAAAATTAAAAAACTTCAAAATGGTGATCCTCTTATTTATGAACCAGGTCTTGAAGAACTTCTTAAAAAGAATTTAAAAGCAAATAGATTACATTTTACTGTTGATTATAAAGAGGCAATTCCTGAATCTGATATTGTTTTTATTGCAGTCGGAACTCCTCCAAAAGCAAATGGAGAAGCAGATCTTTCAACAGTTTTATCTGTTTCAGAACAGATTGCAAAAAATCTTAAAAAAGGTTTTACAGTAGTTTCATGTAAAAGTACAGTTCCAGTTGGAACTAATTTAGAAGTAGAAAAAATTCTTCATAAACATAAACCTAAACATGCAGAAGTTGCTGTTGCCTCTTGTCCAGAATTTTTACGAGAAGGTACAGGAATTCATGATACTGTAAATCCAGATCGTGTTGTTATTGGTTCAAGTTCACAAAAAGCAATTGATACAATTCTAGAAGTTCATAAACCTCTTCCTGGTGAACGTGTTATTACAGATTTAGCTTCTGCAGAAATTATTAAATATGCTTCAAATGCAATGCTTGCAACAAAAATTTCTTTTGCAAACTTAATTTCTTTATATGCAGAAAAAACAGGCGCAGATATTGAAACAATTATGGATGCTGTAGGTTTTGATAATAGAATTGGTCGAAGATTTTTATATGCAGGTATTGGATATGGAGGCTCTTGTTTTCCAAAAGATGTAAAAGCTCTTATTAGTACCGGTAAAAAATTTGATGTTGATACTCAATTATTAGATTCTGTTGAAGAAATTAATGAAAAAGTAATGATTAATTATGTTCAAAAAGTATTAAAACATGTAAAAGGAAAACGTATTGCAATGTGGGGTTTAAGTTTTAAACCTAATACAGATGATATCCGATTTGCTCCATCACTTTATATAATTGACGAACTTCTTTCAAAAGGATATTCAATTACTGCCTATGACCCTGCTGCTCAAAAAAATGTCCAGAATAAAATTGGCGATAAAATAACCTATGCTACAGATCCTTATGATGCTGTAAAAAATGCAGATGCACTCTGTATTTTGACTGAATGGAACGAATTTAAACAAGCAGATTTAGAGAAAGTAAAAACTCTATTAAAAAAACCTTTGATTATTGATGGTCGAAATATCTATAATTCTGAGAATATGAAAAAACTTGGATTTACCTATATTTCAACAGGTAGACGAACAGTTTAATATTATGAATATCCTGATAACAGGTGGGGCCGGATTTATCGGTTCACATTTGACTAAACATTATATCGATCGTGGTGACTCTGTCTTTATAATCGATAATCTTATTACGGGTAATAAAAAAAATATTTCTGCTCTTGATTCTTCTAAATTAACATTCTTTGAAAGTGATGTTTGTACATTTGATTACAACCAACTTCCAAAAATGGATGTAATTTATCACATGGCTTCTCCGGCTTCTCCAATTCAATATAAAAAACATCCAATCGAAACTATGATGGCAAATTCTATGGGTACAAAAAATGTATTTGATTTTGCTAACAAAACTGCTTCTGGAAATATTGTTATTGCGTCAACTTCTGAAGTTTATGGTGATCCACTCGAACACCCACAAAAAGAAACATATTATGGAAATGTAAATTCTTTTGGTGAAAGATCTTGTTATGATGAAGCTAAACGTTTTGCAGAAGCTCTTGCCAGATCTTATATTGAAAAGTTTAATTTAAATATACGTATTATTCGCATTTTTAATACATACGGACCTAATATGGAAATTAATGATGGTCGTGTTATTTCAAATTTTATTACGCAGTGTTTAACAAATAAACCAATCACAATTTATGGTGATGGTTCTCAAACTCGTTCATTCTGCTATGTATCTGATTTAGTAAAAGGTCTCATTCAAATGGGAGAAAAGGAAGGTTTACAATCTGAAATTATTAATGTAGGTAATCCTAATGAAAAAACTGTTTTAGAACTGGCAAATACCATTAAATCAATGATACAATCTACATCAGAGATACAATTTTTTAAAACAGATAAAGACGATCCTAAAAAAAGAAAACCAGATATTACCAAAGCACAATCTATCTTGGGTTGGAACCCAGAAGTTACCCTTGAAGATGGGCTTACAAAAACGATTTCATATTTTAAAGAAGCACTTAAAACTTCTTAACAGTAATTATGCACAAAGCAGCAATTATTTTACCCACTTATAATGAAGCTAAAAATATTGTTCAACTTATTGAACAAATTTTTGATGTAACAAAAGAAATTAAAAACTGGGATATTTATGTATTAGTAGTTGATAGTAATTCTCCAGATAACACTGCTGATATTGTTCAAGAATTAATTAAGAATAATAAAAAACTTCATTTATTACGTACAGATAAAGAAGGATTAGGTAAAGCATACGTGCGTGGTTTTAAATATGCCTTAGATGTAATTAATCCATTTATATTATTTGAAATGGATGCTGATCATTCACACACACCGGAAAAGATTCCAGAATTTTTATCTGAAATAGAAAAAGGTGCAGATTTTGTTATTGGTTCTCGTTATATGAAAGGTGGAGCTATTCCAGATGATTGGGGTATTCACAGAAAGTTTTTATCTTTTTTTGGAAACTGGATTATTCGTTTAGGTTTTATGAATCTAAAAATAACAGAGTGGACAAACGGGTACCGTGCAATAAAAGCTTGGATTATTAAAGATTCTTTACAACATCTTCAAAATTACACAGGGTATGTATTCCAAGTAGCCTTATTGGACAATGCTATTAAAATGAAAGCTAATATTAAAGAAATCCCTTTGAAATTTATAGATCGTCGTGAAGGTGTTTCAAAAATTAATTCCGGGCAATATACCTTTCAAACATTATGGTATGTGTTTACCCACTCCTCATTTATTAAATTCTGCATTGTTGGTGGAATTGGTTTTATTGTCGATTTTGGTATTTCTTATGTATTTATTGTTGTTGTGCACACAGCAGTTTGGCTCGCAACAATTATTAGTGCAGAAACAGCAATTATTTCTAATTTCTTATTTAATAACTTTTGGAGCTTTAGACATAAAAAACTAAGTAGAAAATCTAATAATTTTTTATGGAGTTTCTTTAAATTTAATGTAATTGCTTCTGGTTCTATTCTTATTCAAACAATTGGTATGGAGCTTTCTACCGGAGCTTTTGGTAGACATTATTGGTATATATTTAAAATTTTAATTATTGCGCTTGTTATTATTCCTTATTCCTATTTCTTCTATAACAAAGTAGTTTGGAAAGATAATAATTAATTATTCAACAACTTCTACGTAGTCTCCAGATACCCATCCAACACTGCCATCTTGTGTTGTTATTTTATACCAGCCATTACTTTCTTCTGAATACTCGTACTGATCTCCAGGATTAACTGTAGTCACAATATCACCATCTACAGAAGCATCTGACCGAACATTTAAGTATCCAACTTCTGTATCTAAAATTTCAATAGTTGTACTGGCTGTTTGAGTTTCTGTTGTCTCTTCTTCTTTCTTTTCTTCCTCTTCTTTCTTTTTGGCTTCTTCAGAAGCTAGTTTACGAGCAGATTCAAGTTCTGCTTCTAAACTTTTATGGGATTGATCTAGAGCCAATTTAAAAACTGCTTTTACTTGATATCCTTTTTCAACTTTAATTTTTAGTGCTCTTCTAAAAAAACCAGGTAAATACACTGCAAGTTCATGATCTCCTGATGGAACATTATCAAGTTTTAATGGCGCAACACCTTTTTCATCATTATCTAAATAAATAATTGCTCCAGCTGGTTCTGTCTCTATAAGCACTTCACCAGTATTTTCGTCTGGTTTTTTTTCCATCTTTATAACCGTAAGCATTTCTCCTGCAGAAGTTAATTCAGAAGTTCCTAATTCACGACTAACATAGGTCAGTGTATTCTTAAATACAGGTATTTTACCTTCCCATGTTACTGTTTTTTTATCTGCTTCATCGGGAATAAGTTTTATTGTATATTCACCTATTTTTTGGTTACTTATTTCGTATGGTGTTTTTCCAACGGCAACATTATCTATAAATACCGTTGCTGCTGGTGAAGATAATACTTTTATTTTTCCTGCAGCATTTTGTTTATCTAATATAAAAAATCTCACAAAAATAAAAATGATAAAGATCACCACTAAACCAATTATGATGAGTAGTTTTTTTTTCATATAGCAGTCCTCCTATTCTAGTCTAGAACGGCGTTCTTTGCAAGATAT
>CAZSUZ010000001.1:75409-96149 GCA_964610165.1 uncultured Gammaproteobacteria bacterium | reverse complement strand
TCCATGAAAAAAGCACCTTAAGTATTTAGATGCTTTCTTTACCATCTTCTACCTTTCGGTGCTTCACTTGAATTTCAACTTCCAATCATTGTTTCGAATAAATCGTGATGTTGCCAGCATTGCTTCTTGACAATCAACTTTACTTGCTGAGTAAAATCGAAATTCTTGTGTTGAACCATGTTGTACAACTTTTACAAAAACATTGGTGTCTGATTCTCTAAGCAATTTAACTACTACAGTTGTGGAACTACGAGTTCCAACTAATGGAGTAATTATTGATAAAGTAATTTTTGTTACTTTACTTTGCTTTTGCAGAAAATCAACTAGCTTTGATACAATTTCTGTTGTAGTGGTATGATTATTAGTCAGTTTACCACCAGCTCGATGAATTGACATTTTTCCTCCTTAGCTAGCTATATTCAAGTTGGTATATTATATCAATTTTAAGATATTAAATCAATATTATAGGATATTTATAGAACATTTTCCCCATGAAAAAAGCACCTAAGGTTGTTAAAAATAAACCCAAGCTGCTCTTTCATTGCGCTATTGCAATTTTAAGCGCTTAAGCTCCTTTCTTACCTTTCGGTGCTTACTTAATTCAATTATCTAAAGTTATTCTAATAACTCCATAAGATACTTCGCTAACAAAGGCCAAACTGGATGATTTTTATCTAGATCTTTCCTCTGTTCAATAATAGAAAGATTAAAACTAATAGTTAGCTCAGGAGCTAACTCAAGAAAAATTTCTTTAGTCACAGGATCAGAAATTTCTCTTTCTGCAAATTCTGTTGCAACATGTAAATATCTTGTAGCCTGATATTTTTCAATAAGAGACCACACGATATCATCTTTTGTCAGGTTGAAATCGTTAATAATCCTTTCTGCCCTGTGGCCTAATCTTATACCTAGAACTACACCAAGAAAACGAGCTCTTGTTTTTTGATCCGGAATTTCTTTCTTAGCAAATTCACTGATTGAAAGTGGTTTTCCAGCAGACATGTTATGTTCTCTTTCTACTAGTTGTTAATGAATTAAAACTAATTAATTATATCATACTATAGGTTGTAAATATTTCTAAATGAACAAATTTCTTCTGTTATAATCACTCGTATGAATAACTTATCTTCAAAAATACTAACCGAACAGTTACAAGGAAGTCATGGTTTACTTAACATGACAATGCAAGGTGTTACACCAGAAGTTGCTAGTTTTACCCCACCAGGACTTGCAAATTCTATTACAGATACCTATGTCCATATAATTGTTAGTGAAGATTGGCTTATTCATGTTCTCCTTCAAAATAAACAACCTCTGTATGCATCGGAATTAAAAAATAAAATTGGTGTTGAAGCTTTTACACTTCCTGCTGATAATGCATTTCCAGCTTGGACAAAAGGTGCCAAAATACATATGGAAGAACTTAAAGAATATGCAGATAAAATTTTTGCAATGAGTGAAGAATATATAAAAAACTTAACTGATGAAGATTTGCAAAAAGAAGCAGATCTTTCTGCATTTGGCATGGGCAAAAGTACTGTAGGGTTTGTTATTGCAAGTATTATAACGAGCAATATGAATTTACATACGGGAGAAATTTCTGCAATTAAAGGAATTCAAGGGTTAAAAGGATATCCTATGTGATTAAATTTAAAGGAAATTGAAGTGCCGAGAGGTGTAACCACCTCTCGGCATTCGTCTCTTTCCGTTAAACGGACAAATTACTTATCCTCGTAACAACGACCCATAGCCGGTCTGGCTTCCGGGAAAAGCTTTTGGCTCGTCGGGAACAATTATTCCGTTTCGTTCAAGCCATTCACGGCTCCGATATTGAATGGTCAAAACCTCCGGTTCTGAACTCAAACGGATAAAGGTTGTCTTGCCAACCCGATCGCTTTGGACGTCTCCAATGCCAGTTCCCATATCTCCACCATAGTTTTTGGGACCACCGCCACGCATTACTTCACCACTACCTCGGGTTGCACCGCGAAATGCAGATTGCTGGACTACATACTCATGAAATAGAGCAAATCCAAACACTCCTGCATTTATGTTCTGGCCGGTAACCATATTCTCTACAGACTGTGATGGGTCTGTAAAGACAAATTCGGCGGTAGTGTTCTCGTCAATCCGCCACCCAGTAACTCTCCAAACATCGTTTGGACCAACGACCATGCCGCGACTTGTCCGAAGATTTGCTTCCTCTTCTTGAAGGGTATTACGACCATCCACTGAACTGAGTATCTCTACTCTTCCAGTTGTATTGTTCCTTACCTCCAATACAAAAGGTTTCCCCCACAAGCCTGCGACAAACGGTTGGTTGTCTTGAAGGCGCCGATAGATGGGCTGCCGAATACCGTTGACAATAACACAAACTTCCATTGAACGACTACGGACATGAGTTTCCATGAGATTGTTTCCTTTTGGAAAAAACGGATAGAAACCACCTTACTCACTTGGAGCGTCAACACGTTGTTGACGGGCTGGACCTCTGTACAGAATTTCTATACAAAAGACCATCCGTCAACGATTTGGTTACATAAGTAATTCGTAAGGAGACGAACTTATGTTGAATACTATTTTGATATTTCTAGCATTTAGTTAGCGATTAACTATTTCTAAAAATATTACATATATTCAAACACAAGATAACTCCTTACGAGTATAAATTTGTTGTAAAAGAACATAGGAATTATAGCAGAGAAAACCGTTAATGACAATATTATAGGTTAAATGATAATCTATACTAAATTAACTAATTTATCTACCAATCATGATATTTTTATGATTTGATATACTAGTTTTTATGTCTGAATCACAAGGTGAAGAAATTCCATCAAAAGTAACTTCTTCTTATGATACTGATACTTCATTAATTCCAGAACCATTAACTGGAGCAGAAACTGCTAATATCGTCTCAGAACTCTATTCTGCAGCTGGGCCACGATTGGGTTCAATACTTGTGGAATCAAATATTGTTTTAACATTAGCTGGAGCACGTGGACAAACAGAATTTTTTTTATCGGAACCTACAATTGAAGACCGAAAGGCAATTGAAGCATTAAATGACATATTGCTAAGAAAGGGTCTAAAAATGACTGACTATCAAACTTTTGTTTCTCCTAGTAATGGAAAAGAAACTTTAATGATTGACCTTGAAAGTTTAAGAGGGTATGCACGAGTATCTCGTTTGACAAAGATTCCTGGAATAAAACCTTTTGATGAATCTACTGGTTGGAATGGTTTGAAGACATGGATACATGAATCCTATGAATCTATGGAACAAGCTCAGGCTCAAGGTAAAATTCCATATACAGAAGAGGATGTTCAACATATTTTTACTGGGGTTATAAAAGGATATCCTGATATTGCAACGTATGATATATGCAAATGGTCAAATGATGGTAGAAAATATGAAATTGATGAAACTGATATTGCTCATGTATCTTTATACAGAGGCGCAGAACCAAACTTTAGTTTTCTCCCTGAGCATGCAAATGATCCTTCAATTAAAGATACTGTAAATAAGTGGGGTAAACTTCTTGGTGAGTTTTATGCAACTCCCTGGCATGAAAAAATTAAAACAGATCCCAATTTTGTTGCAGCAAGATCGCAGCATAAGTAATACATATTATTAAAGTGTTTGTGATGTAAAATTCTTCTTATAGCATGTTAATATAACATAGTAATGCTTCTACACAGTACTGTAAATATAAAAAATGAGCTTCCATCAATTCTTTACAAATACACAAAGCGTTTTTATGCCGCAGAAATGCTTATTAATAATTATGTATGGATTAATACCTTGCATAATTTAAGAAATGAAAATAAATATGGCTATGAGATTGGAGACAAAGAAGAAGGTACACAGAAAACATATATGGGAGGTAAAGAAATAGATTTAACCAATGAAACTACTATTCCACCAACAATTAAAAGAGCAGTTATCGATGGTCGGATTAAAGGTACTGGTAAGTTAATCATTAAAAAACATATTTCAGAATCTTTGAAAGATTTATATATATATTCTTTATCTACTAGTCCAAATTTAAAGTCAGTATTCAATATGTACGATGCGTTAGTTATTATTAAAAATCCCCTAGAATTTTTTGAAGCGCTTACCATGGGAATAAATTCAATATTTCCTGAAATAAAAACTGGTAATTTCGGCAAAGTTAAATATATAAAAAGAGAGCAAAATTTTGATAATCAAACTGAAATTGATCCATGTTTTATAAAAGACCCACAACATGCACCTCAAAAAGAATTTAGACTGGTTTGGCCCACAAATATTATAGAAATATCACCAAGATTATTTAAATGTCCTAACTTAAGAGATATTATTGAAATTACTAAAATTTAAAAATTCTTCGGAAGCGAATTTTATAAAATATACTTAAATATGAAGAACTCAATAGTTGCGAAAATAAACAATCAAATTTTAAATAAAGTTGATTCAGAAATAAAAGCTCTTTATATTCTTGTTCAAAGTCGTAAACTATTAGAGATAATTGATAACCATGGAAGCAAGGATGATTACCCTACTGTATCACTAATTTGCGACTGGGTTTTACATTCAAAATTATCCCGTAAAGGGGCAAAATCAAAGCTAGAAGAATATGCTTCTTTTTTTGAAAATCAATCTAATGGTGGTATGTTTGAATTTATGGAATCTGGATTTACTTTGTTTTCAGATTTTAAACAAGAATTGATTCAGCTTTATTCTAAACTAAATATTAATCAGAGTTTATTGAAAAATCGTAAAGAATGGTTAGATTTTGTAAAGGTAACAATTGAAATATTAAAAGATATACCATTAGAAGGGAAAGGGAAAATACTTAAATTCACTTTTAATGAAGGATTTATAGTTGATGATCGATCTGCTATTTCATTTACTATAGCTTTTAAAGATGGCGGTAACAAAAGTTTTACTTTAGATCTAGAAATTTTCGATTGAAATTAATTATTTAATATTCTTTCTAATTCCCTTCTCACAATCCCCGCATCTGCCTGCCCTTTTCATTCAGAGTTTTACTTTAAGATTCTCTTAAAAAGTTCAATGCAGTTATATCAAAAAAGCCACTATCTCTCATTCTTTCTTCTATAGCTGCAATATCTTCAATTGTCTGAATCTTTTTTACAGCTTGAATAGACTTAAGTATTGATTCTTGATGATGTTCAAGTATTTCATCACTACTATATCTGTTCATGAGTGCGTAATATATATTTTGGCTAATCATTGCTCGATACCATTCTAATTCCGTAACAGCTTGTTCACCTTTCATTGCTATTTTTCCTACTATTCCTGACATAGGCATAAACCAATAAGGATTGTCTTTGCGTTCAAAAAATGCTAATTTCGAATTGACCCCTTTACTTTGTAAAGAATGATGCATTCTTGTATGAGCTTCACCAAATGGAACTACAATTCCAGCTGTATTTGGATCAGAAGCTAAAGCAGATAATTGTTCAACCATTCTATTTTCTCTTCTAACAGATGTTTTTGCAAGACTCACAACTGCTTTTTGAAAAAAGTACTTACCACTTTCTAAATAACCTCTCTTTAATGCATCATAGTAAGCCATATTATATTGATCTCTTATATATCCTTCCTCTTTGTACTGGGCATACTCTTTATCTGGAATATCTTCTACTTTAAAAACAACTCTTGGTGCGCAGCCGACTTGATTATATCTTGCAACTAGTTCATCTACTGCTTCTAGTGACTCCTTTTCAAAGGAATGAGATTCACTTCCATAAAAACTTGCTGCATAATTATTAAGATCTTCAGAATTGGCTGGGAATCTTGATCTATGACTGTTAAAGTAGTAGGGTAACAAATATGCACTTGATGGTTTAATCCCTTCATGTACCATCTGGGTTATAGAATCGCTTAAGCTCTGAGGAGAGTCTCCGTGCTCAAAGTATACAAATACTGTTCCAGTTGTGCTTTGTGACAGAAAGTTTTCAACATATTGCTTTATAGGTTGAGCTATTAGTGGTGCTTGTTCAACAGAATGTCCACCAAAAAGAAACTGTATTTCCGGATTAATCATTAAGTAAGAATTATACTTGAAAAGAAGTAGAAATTCAATGCTATAGGTCTAACTTTTCAGCGTCTTCTCTAACTCACTCTTCACCGTCATCGCATCTGCTTGTCCTTTCATCTCTCTCATTACCTGCCCGACCATAAACATAAGTGTGTTTTTGTTTCCGCCATTGTAGTCTGCAACTGCTTTTGGATTGTTGGCAATAACAGATTGAATTACTTCTACAAGTTTACCTGTGTCTGTTTCTTTTGGTTTAGAAAGTTCTTCTACTTTCTTAGCAAATTCT
Organism: uncultured Gammaproteobacteria bacterium; assembly: GCA_964610165.1. Classification (GTDB taxonomy): domain Bacteria; phylum Patescibacteriota; class Microgenomatia; order UBA1406; family GWC2-37-13; genus MFZZ01. The sequence goes on along the minus strand of CAZSUZ010000001.1, from coordinate 89,813 downwards.
TCTGGAGTTAGTTCTGTAGATATTTTTTTATTAACTATAGCATTTGCAATTGCTTGAGAAGATTTTCCAGATAATAATTCATCTACCTTTTCAAAATATGCTGCTAAATCTTTATCTCGAGAGATAATAATTGCATCTGCAAGTTTTATATTTTTTGTATATTTTTCTACTTTCTGCGCTGGTAATTCTGGAAGAGTTTTTTTAATACTTTCTAATAATTCATCTGTAAATTCCATTGGAGGAATATCTGGTTCTGGAAAGTATCTATAATCTTCTGCACCTTCTTTGGATCTTTGGGAATACGTAATTCCTTTATTTTCATTGTAACCACGCGTTTCTTGAACTGGAGTTTCTCCCTTATCTAAAATCTCTGCCTGTCGTGGTAATTCGTAATCTATGGCTTTCTTTGCGTAGTTAAAAGAATTAATATTTTTGACTTCAACTTTGTATGGTGGGAATCCTTTTTCATCTGGTTTTCGTAACGAAATATTTGGCTCTAAACGCATAGAACCTTTTTCCATGTCAGCATCCGATACTCCTAAGTAACGAATTATTGTATGAAGTTCTTCTAAAAATATTTTTACATCCTCAGAATTATCAAAATCTGGTTCTGTAACAATTTCTACAAGTGGCACACTAGATCTATTAAAATCTACCAATGTATCTTCTCCAGAATGAGTAAGTTTACCCGTATCTTCTTCTAAATGAATTCTTGTAATATGAAAACGCTTTTTTTCTCCTTTTGCTGTGACAATATCTAAATACCCTTTGCCACAGATAGGTTCGTCGTATTGACTAATCTGGTAACTTTTAGGTAAATCTGGATAAAAATAATGTTTTCTGTCAAACTTAGAATGTTTGTTAATTTTACAGTTTAAAGCCTGACCAATTTTAATAGTCCATTCTACAGCTTGGCGATTTGGAACTGGGAGCGCACCAGGCATACCCATACAAACTGGGCATACATTTGTGTTAGGTTCTTTTCCAAAGTAGTCACCTGCGCACTGACAAAACATTTTAGATTTTGTCGCAAGTTCTACATGGATTTCTAAACCGATAACTGGTGTGTATTTCATAATTTAATTCTTGTCATTCCCGCGTATGCGGGAATCTATTATAACTGGATCCCCGATCGTGGTCGGGGATGACATATTAATCTTTATATAATTCTCTCCCCTTACTTATAACATCAAAATAATTTGTTTCTTTTTCAAATTGGTACGCTGCGTTTAAGATATTTCCTTCATCAAAATAATTTCCCATAATCTGCAAACCAACTGGCAAACCTTTAGAATCCAGGCCACATGGAATACTCATAGCTGGTGTGCCGGCAACTGCTGCTGCTTCGTTTAAAATGTCCATAGTTTCTCCAAAGAATGGATACTTTTCAAACTCACCAAGTGGCAGAGCTGTAATTGGCGTTGGTGCTGCCATAATAAGATCTACTTCTTTAAATACCTTCTGCATATCTTGAATAATAAGTGTTTTAATTTTTTGTGCTTTTTTATAAAACGCATCATAATACCCATGAGAAAGTGTATATGTGCCAAGCATCATTCTACGTTTTGCTTCTTGGCCAAATGCGGTTCTGTCATTTCCATATCGAATACCATCATATCTTCCAAGATTGGATGATACTTCTGCTCGCTGTAAGATTGTATAAACAGAGATAGAAAAGTCTGGAGAAAGAAGTGAAACTTTTTTAAGTTTATGACCCATCTTCTCAAAAATTTTGAGAGATTCGTTTACTTTTTTTTCGACATCTTTATCTAACCCTTTAAAATACTCTTCTGGAACGCCAATTGTGTATGTTTTCTTTTCTTTCATCTGTGCTTCATAATCTGGCACTGGAATATCTGCAGAAGTTGCATCAAATGGGTCTTTTCCGGCAATTGTTTTAAGTAAATATGCTGCGTCTTCTACATTCTGTGTCATTGGTCCTGGACAATCAAAACTAGATCCCATGGCAATTACGCCATAACGAGAAACTCTTCCATACGTAGGTTTAATACCCACGATGCCACACCAAGATGCCGGCTGACGAATAGAACCTGCAGTTTCTGAACCAATTGCTGCTGGAGCTAAATATGCAGAAACTGCTGCTGCAGATCCACCAGAAGAACCACCTGGAGCTCTTGTTATATCCCAAGGATTTTTTGTTGGACCGTAATCTGAGGTTTCTGTAGAAGATCCATGTGCCCATGCATCCATATTTGTTTTACCGGTATATGTTGCACCAGCTTTTCTAAGCTTTGTTGTGACAGTAGATTCGTATGGTGGAACAAACTGATCTAATACTTTTGCAGAAGCTGTAGTGCGAATTCCATTGGTACAAAAATTATCTTTTATAGCAAGTGGAACACCAGCCATTTCTCCATTATTTGAGTCTGAATCGATGAGTGTTGTATAAACATTTAATTTTTCGTTATATGTTGCAGATCTTTTGGCAAAATAATCGAATACTTCTTTCGAAGTTACTTTTTTCGTTTCAACTAAACTAATTATTTCTTTTAATGATTTTCCAAATAACATATTTTTTTATCCTTGTCATTCCCGCGTAGGCGGGAATCTATAATTACTGGATCCCCGATCGTAGTCGGGGATGACAACTATTTATCCCTCCATTATACGTTTAACTACAAACTGTCCGTTCTTTGTATTTTTAGCATTCTGAAGAGCTTCTTTTTGTGTAAACATTCTGGTACATTCTGTGCCATCTTCAAAAAAAACATTTGTTACATTTGTAGAATGAGAAGTTGGTTCAACACCTTTTGTATCGAGTTCATCTAAATTTTCTACATACTTAATAGTTTCAGAAAGTTGTGTGCGATATTTTTCTATTTCAGATTCTTGTAATGTAATATTGGCAAGCTTTGCGATATGGAGAATATCTTCTTTTGTAAGATCTGTATGTTTTGCCATGAGCAAATTATATATCAGCATTATGTAATTTTCTACGTAAATTACAAGAGTTTATTAATATTTTCTGTATACTATGTGCAACTATGAGTAAGCTTAAAGAATTATATGGACAAAATAACCCAGAAGATCCAGATTTAACCAGTGCAAAAGATTTAGCTTTTATTTATCGAACTGTTACAGCAGAACAAGAGCAAAAACGTGACGATCTTCTTGCTGCAGCAGCATGGGAAGGACTACAATTAGATCAGCATACAAAAAATACAAGAGCAAAAATTCTCGCAATGCAAGTTGATGCTACAGACATGGAAAAACTTGCAGAAAGACATGGATTGATAGCTTCAATTGCTGAAAGTGCAGCTTTAAGACTTGGTTATGCAGATCCAATGATTCAAGGTTTAGGCAAACTTTCAGTTAGCATACTAGAACAATTACACGCAGATAGAAAAAAAATACCAAAGTTTAAAATTCTAACAGATGATACTGACTTTGGATTCTTTTATCACCCAGTAGCAGAAAATAGATGTAATGTAATTACTTCTCAAGATAATACTGTACGGTTTGCTATTGGTTCTGGAGGGAGTATTGGATTAACAGCTTTTACAGAAAATCTATCTGAAACTCAAATGTCAGCTACCGTTTTATCTGCTGGCAGAAATTCTCATTTAGTTTCTAAACGCATATTTAATACAAGATTAATTCCTGGTAATCCTACACCTTATTATGAACAAGCGTCCATGTATGATAAAGTTGCATATTTTGATTTAAATTTTACAGATCCACAGCAATTACCAGATATATTAGGAGATCAATACGATGTATTAAATGTAGCAGTACAACAATTAGTTGCTGACTCAAGTTAAAATTATTATTGGCGTTTGTTCACTTCCTTGTCCCATTGGATTATCTCGCATGACATCTTCAAAAAAACTATCTGGCATTTCTGTTGCATTGCCAAGTACATTTCTTCCTAAATCATTAGCATCAATAATGACAACACCGCCAAACGTTTCTTGTTGAGACTTATTCATATGCGTAAAAATTTCAACACCAATTTGTTGTGCAACTTTTTGTGGATTTTTTGGTGCAAGTTTTGCCGAAACATTTGAAGGATACACAGAATATTCTGTTGGTCCGTCTATTGCTGCAATTTCCGGTCCGACAACTTTGTAAAATACCCCTTTTATGCCAAATGGTTTTGTCATAATAGATCCAATTGCTGCTGCCATAATATGAGGCAATCCAACTTCATCAATAGCAATTTGCATAGTCCAAGGACTTCCCAAACCAATACCATAAGGCGTTTTTGTTACAAATTTGGAAAGTGTTTTTGCCCAGAATGTAGGTTTAATATCCCAAATAAAGAATGATCTTCCCTGAGAAATGGCAACAATTTTTTCGGAAACAATTACATACCATTTATTTTTCGTATTTTCTGTTCCAGAAATATATCGTTTTACATATCCGGCAACAAACTCTGTAATATTTGTACCTTTTTCAACTAAATCTGTTTTTATTGGATATCTATTATATGTTCCTTTACTTATTGTTATTGCAATCTTTTTACCTTCATTGGCATCTCCTATTTGCCAAGGTTTTATAGGTTTTAATTCTTGTTTTTCATCAAAAAACTCGCGAAGCCATAGCTCTACATTCATTAATCGCCAAAATAATAATGTGTCATCATTTTTGCCTTCTATAAATTCACGAAACGCCTTTACCACTTCTGGCTGATTAAAATAAGGACGATTCATAAAGGATTCACTCATAAAAATGCCATAAATACTGTTTTTCATACGCATAAACCATTCATGTTCTGGTGTTGTAAACCCAATTTTATTGCGACGATTATAAATTTGTTCTGGCAATAAATCTTCAACTGCTTTTCTTAAAATATATTTATTCCATCCATTTTTAATAATTGCCTTATCCGATAAACTAAATAAGTAGCGAACTAGATTAAGATCTAAAAATGGAACTCTTCCTTCTAACGAAAATCGCATGGTATTACGATCTTCATAACGCAAAAGAGACTGTAATGAATTTTTAAATATATCTTCTTGTAAACGCTTTTTTAAGTTATCAGAAACAACAAAGAATCGTTCTTTGGTAAATTTTTTTGTATAACTGGTGTTTAATACAGTTGAAACAGAAATATTTTTTTTAATTGAAAGTTTTTGTTGTAGTTTAAGCCAAGCATATTTAATAAGAATATCTTTAGAACTCCATGTCTCTGAAAGAAGCGTAACAATATCTCCTCTTTTTTGAAGTTGTTTTAAATACACAAAATAATAAGGTAAATAGCCTGCCATCATTTCGTCTGCTCCTTGACCATCTAAAAGAACCGTTACATGTTTTTGAGCTTCTCTCATTACCTGATATTGAGCATATGGCCCGGTACTTATTGTTGGTTCTTCTTGTGTACGAATAAAATCTTCTAAATCTGCAAAAAACTCTTCTGGTTTTGGAAATACTTTATGAGAAGTTATATTCTGAGATTGATCTAACAATGCATTTATATATTGTTCTTCGTCATTTGCTGAACCAGGAAATACAGCGGAAAATGTATTTTGTTTTGAACCAACAGAATGTGCCTCTTTTGCATGTTCTTGTAATAAAGAATTAATTGTTGCAACAACCGTTGAAGAATCTAAACCTCCAGAAAGTGCTGTTCCAACAGGAACTTCTGACATTAATCTGGCTTTTACGGAATCTGTTAACAATTGTTTAAATTTACGAATTGCCATGTCATCTACTTGCTGATTATTTTGAATGGAAGAAAATGTTTCTAAATCGGTATGAAGTGAAGAATATGTTTTAAAGGATATTTCATTCTTTTCAATAACTGCCATTTCTCCGGGCAATAATCGTTCTATTCCTTTAAAAAACGTTTCACGCTGATCATCATGAATGCGAAACTGTAAGTAGCGATATAAAATACGTTCATTAACTTGTTTTTTTACTAATTTTGAATTTAAAATAGGTTTAATCTCTGAGGAAAAAATTATCTTTAGATCTTTGTCATTCCCGTGAAAACGGGAATCCATGGATCCCCGATCGGAGTCGGGGATGACATCTAAAATAGAAAAATAAACAGGTTTAATACCAAAATGGTCTCGAGCTAATAGCAATCGTTTCTTTTTTAAGTCATACAGTGCAATACCAAACATGCCGTTTAACTTGTCAAAACTCATGTCTCCCCATTCTTCATAGCCGTGAACAATTACTTCTGTATCGGATTTTGTTTTGAACGTATGACCAAGCGTTTCAAGCTCCGAACGAAGTTCTAAATAGTTATAAATTTCTCCGTTATAAACCACAACTACAGATTTATCTTCATTATAAATTGGCTGATCTCCACCTTTTCTATCTATAATACTTAAACGACGATTAAGAAGAGAAATGTTTCCATCAAGAAAAAAGCCATCGCCATCTGGACCACGATGTTTCATATCTACAGACATTTGTTTAATTAGTTTTTCATCTTTAAATCCAGTAAAGCCTGCTATTCCACACATATCTTCCTATTGTAACATTTTGAGTTGCGATTATTACAGAAATATTTTATGTCCTATAGAATTTGATTTGGCAAGCTTAGGTTGATATAATATCCACAGTTTAGATTCGTGCAACTTAACAGATACGGTTGTTTGATAAAACCTACAAGTCAAAGGAATATAACTTGAAAATTTATGCGGCTTCACTCATGGCCTCTAAGTTAGAGTTAATAGGACTTAGCTATCAACAGTCAACCTATTGTGTAGCAATACCAGTGTTTGGCGAATCCGAAGATGAAGCTCGTGGAAAAGCATTAAAGTATGCAATTACTAAATATTTTCCATCGACTGAAGGATATTATGCACAACAAGTAACTCTGTGCGAAGTACCACATAATTGGATGATGCATTACACACAACAATTTGCCATGCCAATTATTAAGAAAGCACCATAAGTGCGAGTATGTGTCTTAAACTTTTTGCCAATGCGGCAAATGGAGAAAGGCATCTTAGCTCGACAACACTGAAGGTGCTTTTTTTCATGCCTAAATTGCACTTGAATCTACTTCCTACTTTCCTGTATAGTTTTTCTCTATGGATAATACAAATGATACAAACAAACCTGAAAATGCGTTAGATATTGCTCCACCAAGTGAAATAGAGCTTGCAAGTGAAGTTCCTACGCCTATTCAAAATGAACAGCCAATTCATGAAACTGTAGATGCCGAGGAACCTGTTGAATTAGAAGGAAATTCCGAAGTGTCAGAAAGACCTGAAATGTCCGGGGGACTTTCTCGTTTAGAACTTGAAAGTCTTATTCAACGATATATGGACGATGTTGAAAAACTTAAGAGTCAAATTAGATCTCAAAAAGAAATGTATAACGCTTCTTTTGAAGGAGATGCAGAATATGCACAAGCAGATGAAGCAGCAAAGGATGCTAAGAAAAAAGCTGCTGCTGCAAAACAAAGAATTACACAACAACCAGCTGTAAAAGATGCAGAAATGCGCATGAGTGAACTAAAAGATGAAATGAAAGATGTTCAAGAAGCAATTTCTGGACTTGCAGAACAATATCAAACAGTAGCTGGAACAAATCAAATAGTACAAGATGATGGTCAAGTGCTAGAAATTGTCCGAAACTTTAAAGTAATAAGAAAGAAAAGTTGAGTAGGACCGGCAGAGGCAGCTGCCGATCCTATTTCTTCAATCGCTTACTTCACTATACTATTTCTTGAATAGCTGTTCGGGATCTGCAATAACCCCAGCCATCCATTCAACAATAGCAGCTTGAAGTCTTGCTTCTTCTAACATCAACTTGATGTCTTCAGGAGTTCGGACAACAAAATAGTTTGAAACACTATTCATTGTCAGCTTGAGAACAAATGTTTCTTCGTTCTCTTTTTGATCAGGTTCAACAAGGTGCAAATTTGTGAATGCGGACAAATCCTTAACTTCACGAGCCAGAACTTGTCCTTCATCTACCCACATAATCATAAATGACATTGTTTAGTTCTCCTAAATCTATACTCAAGTGGAATGATCCTGACTGCCTTCAGTGATACAATATTATACTATAGGATTAAATAAATTACATACTACGAAGAATCTCAACCCGTTTTTCTATTGGTGGATGAGTACTAAACAAATTAGTTAGCCAAGACTGTACACCATGTCCTTTTTTAAAAGGATTGGAGATAAATAAATGTGCTGTTGAAGTTGTTGCTGAATGAGAAGGAGTGGGGTCTGAAGCTATCTTTTCTAAAGCCCGTGCTAATCCTTCCGGATATCTGGTTAATAATGCACCACTTGCATCTGCTAAATATTCTCTTTTTCTACTAACTGCAAGTTGAATAAGTGTTGCAATAATTGGAGTTAAGATAAGGACTACAACTAAAAGTGCAAGCATTATAGGGCTTTTACTTCTGTTATCGTCATCCCCATTACCCCACCATAATGAACGCATTACAAAGTCAGAAACTAATGCAAGTGTTCCAACAAGTACTGCAGTAATGGTTGCAACTAAAATATCATAATTTTTTATATGAGAAAGTTCATGTGCAATAACGCCTTCCAATTCTGCTCTGTCTAAGCGTTCTAGAATGCCAGTTGTTGCGACAACAACACCATGTTTTGGATCGCGACCTGTTGCAAAAGCATTTGGTGCCGGATCATCTATTACATATATTTTTGGTGTTGGCATGCCGTTTGCAATACTTAGATTTTCTGTAACAGTATATAAATCAAAAAACTCTTCTTTTGTTGCTGGTCTTGCATGAGTTTGAGCAAGTACTAATTTATCTGAATAAAAATAACTACCTACAGAAGAACCAATTGCAATAATAAATCCTAAGATGCCGTAAGGAACGGTATTATCTAAAAACTTACCTATTAAGAAGAAAAAACCAGTAAAAATAATAATAAAAAGGATAAATATCATCCATGTCTTATTTTTATTCGCGTTTATCTGGTTATAGATTGTCATACGTGTATTATATCAAATTTTAAGAAGTGATTTTTATAGTTTACACGGAGAATGTATGTCTTGCGAAGATACCCTTTTTCTGCTGCCTCGTGGGAACCCGAAGGTATTAACCGCGTGGTAGCCAAGACAAAAGGGTATCGAGCAAAGACTTTCTGGCTAAAAATTAAAACTTAACATTTACTTTTTCTTTGTCTTCATTAGCAGCTTTAAAAAAGTCATAAGAGCTAAAGCCAAACATGCCAGCAACTAAATTGCTTGGGAACATTTGAATCTTTGCATTGTATTCAAGAACATTACTATTGTAAAACTGTCTAGAATACGCAATTTTATCTTCTGTATCTTCTAGTTGTCGCTGTAAATCTGCAAAGTTAGTATTTGCTTTTAATTCTGGATAAGCTTCTGCAACTGCAAAAAGAGATTTTAATGCTCCTGTGAGCATATTATCTGCTTCTGCTTTTTCTTGCACACTTTGTGCAGACATAAGTGCAGATCGAGCTTTTGTTACATTTTCGAAGACTTCTTTTTCGTGTTTAGCATAACCTTTTACGGTTTCTACTAAATTAGGTATAAGATCTGCTCTTCTTTTAAGCTGAACATCTATACCAGATAAGGCTTCTTCAATGCGTGTTTTTAATACGACAAGGTGATTATATACTCCTATAAAGTAAAAAATTACAAGTAAAAGTACTCCTCCACCAATCCATAAGGGATTTAATTCCATATATTCACCACCTTTCAGGGATAACTACTAATAATTCCTTCCACACGATACATAGTTATTTTAGCATATTTTGATACAGTAGTATAAATTGCATTCCAAAAATCCTCTGTTACAATAATTACCATAACTATGGGAGATATAGAAATACAGGTTGAAGAATATCAAAACCGCCTCAAAAATTTAGCTAAAAGAGACTACATATATTTATTTATAGGACTTATTGTTGTCACAATTGCTGGTATTTTTCTGTACAGCCAATTTAATCCAAGTAAAACACGAGGATTGTTACAAATAAATAGTCCAATAGATCAAGAAACATTACAAAAAACCAATGATATTGCCGGTATTATTCAACAAAAAGATATAAATTTTATTTCAACTGCTCCAACTTCTGATATGGGTTTAACAAATCCTAATCCAACTACAGCACCAACTCTTTCAAAACCAGAAGAAGGACAAACAAGTTCTATTGCATCAGGTCAAGTAACTAATACAAATACTACTTATACTGTACAAGAAGGTGATAATTTAGAATATATCGCTGGGATTATGTATGGTGATCGTGAAGCTTGGCCGATGATTGCCGAAGCTAATGATTTAATGGATAATCCAGATGGTATTTATGTAGGAATGGTTTTAGTGATACCAAGATAAGAAAGACTGTGTGCAGCAGCTACTGCCACTGCACACATTGTGTCATTCGTTTTTAGACGTACTTGGGCGGGTTTCTTCATCTCCGAGCATGAATGTTAAAAGACCTCGATCATCTGACAAAGAGACAGTGTGCCCGTTATAAAACACACTGTATGAACGAACTGCTCTGATGGAATTATTATATTCCCAACTGACTTCACCAACCATGTAAATTTTGGCGGTAAAGTCAAATTCCGCAGCATTCTCTTGAAGAAATTGTATAATCTCATCAAGAGAAGCAAATACTTGAGTAAAAACGGCATATTTTCCTTCACCAGGAATACGCCGAAATACTTTGTATTGCATTGTACTGTCTCCTTTACGATTAATACTTCACGAATAACTGCGAAATTATACCATACTATGGGTTAAATTTGAACGATTTTGATATAATACATACTTATGCATAAAGGATTTTGGGACAATCTAGAGAAGCCTATTATTGCAATGTCTCCAATGGATGGCGTAACTGACGCAGCTTATAGATACATTACAGATAAATACGGTACACCTTCTATTCTGTTTACAGAATTTACATCTGTTGAAGGAATAGCTCATGGTGCAACTCGTTTGCTATCTCCTTTTGTGCATCATAAAAGTAATACACCACAAGTTGCACAAATTTATGGAGCAAATCCACAAGCTTTTTATGAAGCTACATTTACAGTCTGCGAAATGGGTTACGATGGAGTAGATATTAATATGGGTTGCCCAGATCATAATATTGCAAAAAAAGGTTGTGGTGCTGGGCTCATTCGAACACCACAAGTTGCATACGATATTATTAAAGCAGTTCAACAAGCAGTACAGGATTATTATGATGGTAAAAATATTGAAGATACCAAGTTAAAACCAGATATTATTTCTTGGGTAAAACAGTATCGCAAAAAAAATAATATTTCAAATGAACGAATACTTCTTCCCGTTTCTGTAAAAACTCGCATTGGATATGATTCTATAGTTACTGAGGATTGGATTAGTAATTTATTAGAAGCGCAACCTGCAAATATTAGTGTTCATGGAAGAACATTAGTACAAATGTATACTGGCTTAGCAGATTGGGAAGAAATTGGAAAAGCCGCAACACTTATTCGTAAAACAAATACTTCTGTTCTAGGTAACGGTGATATTAAATCTATACAAGAAGCCAAAGAAAAAACAGAACAATATAATTTAGATGGTGTTCTTATTGGTCGTGCTTTATTTGGCAATCCTTGGTTTTTTAAAGAATATGAACCAACACATGAAGAACGTATAAAAGTTGCTATAGAACATTGCGAAAAATTTGCAGAAATGACTCCAGAACTCCATTTTCTTTCTTTACGAAAACACTTAGCTTGGTATACAAAAGGAATTCCAGGATCTAATGATCTACGTAGACAACTTATGACAGTTCAGAATGTAGATGATGTAAAACAAATTTTTAATACAACTGAATTATCTAACTAATTTATTTAGAATCTTTATCTAAATCAAATCCAAATGGATTATATTTAACTCCGTAATCATAGGCATCTACTCCTTCTGATTTTTTGAGTCTTTTAATGATTGTGTATGTTAATGGTGTTGCTAAAATTTCATAAGCAACTTTAATGCCATAATTTACAGCAATTATTTGAATTAATACATTTGCTGGTAAGTATGATAATGCAATTGTCATAAACAAAACGGTATCAACAAGTTGTCCTACTAATGTAGAACCAATTGTTCGCATCCAGAGCATTTTTCCATCTGTTTTTTTCTTTAAAATAGACATTGTTGCAGAGTTTGCGTATTCACCAAAGAAAAAAGCAACAAGCGATGCTGTCACAATAATTGGTGTGGATCCTAATACTTTCATAAATGATTCATTATCAGTAAATTCTGCAGGGAATGGAAGTTGTAGAACTGCTGAAAAATATAAAGCCATAATAATATTTGCTAAAAATCCTACCCAAATAACTAATCTTGCTCTTTTAAAACCGTATACTTCTGTAAGAATATCTCCAAATATATATGTAAGCGGAAATAAGAATAAATCTCCGTTAAAAACTAAACCACCAAATGTAACTAATCGATTTACAATAATATTTGCCATCATTAAAAAACAGACAAATAGTCCGGCAATGACTACAAACGTTGGAGAAATAGTTGTTGGATATTTTAGTGACTCTCTCATGAATGGATATTCTAGCTTTCAATACCCTTAATGTCACCTGAAGGTATAAAAACAAAATGTTAATATGTAAAGTATTATAATTGATCGATTACATTTATTGAAGAGAAATAATTGCTTTGTTATACTTGTTAAGCTTTGCGGGATTAGTACACCGGTAGTATGCGTCCTTCCCAAGGATGAGAAGCGAGTTCGATTCTCGTATCCCGCTCATTTAGATCTTCATTATAACCTAAATTAAATTGACAATTTACATATTATAGGCTATAATTTACTAACTCTTCTAGCAAAATAGCAAGCTAGTTTTGAGATCAATCAAGATTCGAAAGGAACGATCATGAGTAATCCACGCAAACTGTGTGCCAAATTTGGTGATGCACACCAATATAAGGCAACTGGTAATCAAGTAACAAAGAGGGGCGTTCGTTATGCCGAAGAGAAATGTGAATGCGGGGCAACCCGAGAAATTCCCATTTCAAGTACTTCGGTACAAGATCCTCCTCTCCAACCCGGTGGGCCAAAACCCATCGGCAAGTAGTTTCACACAGGGCGGGCAACAATTTGTTGCCCGCCCGACCACACTTTCTTCTTAATATCTTCCTAAAAAATCTATATAATGAATAATTATGAGGTTTGGCTTTCATACATACCATCAATCGCTTCTTGAACATTTTTCAACAAAAAATCGCATTTACGCGTTACTGTTTTTATTCTTTATAACCGCAATTTCTTTTATTACCATACAGTATTTAAAAACTTCACCTATTAAAGTTATCTCTCTAGCTCAAGAAATACAGCCTGTACCAGATAACTACTCTGCACCACTTGCTGAAACAAAATCTTATACAAATGATCGTAAACAAGTAATTGGATTTTTACCTAGTTGGTCTATTGCGGCAGGTTCTAAAATATATCCAGAATATATGGATCAGATTATTTATTTTGGACTTGGTATGGATGAACAAGGCAATATTATGAAGTTTGATGAAAAAAATCAGCCTCTTGTAGAATGGAGTTATCTAAATTCCGATTATTTTAAAGAGCTTCAAAGTCGCTCTAAAGAAACCAGTACAAAAATTTCTGTTTCTATCAAACAATTTGATAACGATAAAGTGTATACACTTATTACAACACCAGCATATACTACTAATGCAGCTAATCAATTAGCTAAACTTGTTGAAGATTACAATTTAGATGGCATTAATATTGATTATGAATATTTTTCTTCAACAGATGAACCAACACTTCAGCATTACAATAAATTTTTAACTGAAGTTACAACAAAATTACGCGAAATAAATCCACACATTGTTATTTCTATAGATGTTAATGCGACTGTAGTTTACACAGATAACGCGTATGATATGGTTAAAATTGGGGAGCTTGTTGATCAAGTGATAGTAATGGGTTACGATTATCACCAGCCTGGTTCTTATAAAGCCGGACCTGTTTCTCCTATCGATATGCCAGATGAAAGACCAAGCATTCGAAAAACAATATCATCTCTTGAAGGTCGTGTTCATAAAGATAAAATAATATTGGGTATTCCGTTTTATGGATACGAATGGCAAACTATAACAGAGGAACCATTTAGCCAAACTGTTCCAAATACTGGTGCAATTGCAACATATAAGCGTGTTCGCGAACTTATAGCTAGTCGTAACGATGTTTCTTTAGATTTTGATGAAACAACATTATCACCTCGCTTAACATATATTCAAAATGGATTAATTAAGCAAATTTACTATGAAGATGAACGTTCATTACTTGAAAAAATAAAATTTGTCGAACTCAACGGCCTTGATGGCATTGCTATTTGGGCACTCGGCTACGAAGGAGAATATATAGAGCCGTGGAATATCATAAAAGAGCATGTAAGAAGCAAAAAATGATATAATCAAGCTCATATCTAGCCGATATAGCTCAGTTGGTAG
>CAZSUZ010000001.1:68391-75309 GCA_964610165.1 uncultured Gammaproteobacteria bacterium | reverse complement strand
ATGTCCAGACTACAAACACACCGTCAAAAACAAATTACGAGCAATATCATTAAATTGATTATTGTATCTATTGCTCTTATGGCAATATTCTTTTTTGTTGGACTTCAATCAATTATTAATGCAACAGTATTTTTGAATAATTTAATTAGAGGCAACCCGACTCAATCTCAGGAAGAGACACAAGAATCCAATTTTTACGGCATTATTAATCTGGATGAACCAGAAGTTGCAACTAATTCTGCATCATTGCTAGTAACAGGAGATGCAACAGATTTTAAAAAAATTGAATTTTATATTAATAATGTAAAAGTAGATGACACATCAATTCAAAATAATGGCACTTTCAGTAAAGAAATTGGAAAACTTCGTGTTGGTGAAAATAAAATTTATGTCATTGCAAAAACAGAAGATAACAAAAATAAAAAACAATCTGATGTGTACACAATTACATATAGTAATGAGCCTCCAGAACTAGAAATAGAAACACCAAAAGACGGTGATAAAACGAATAAAAATGAAATTCAAATAAAAGGTAAAACGAGCAAAAATGTTACAGTACGCATTAATAATGCACCAGTAGTGGTTTCTGTTGATGGCAATTTTACATCTACAATACGATTAAAAGATGGTGAGAATAAACTAGAATTTACAGCAACAGATATTGCAGGAAATACTGAAAAAAAAGAAATTAAAGTGACTTATCAGAAGGATGAATAAGAGGAATAAGAAAAAATAATAAAAATAGTATAAATGGATGAAGTAATACATTATCTGTTAAAGAATAAACACTAAGAAAAATTACACTGTAAAAAGCAAATAGATTTATAGTTGCTATCCTGCCTAACAGATACACATATAATATTAATCCCACTACCCCACTTGTTGCCAAGATTATTAAAAAGCTTGAATGAAAAGAAGAACTAGCATGTGATGGATTATATTCTTCTGTAATTACCTCGCTTTCATAACTATCCTTTTCAAAACGGATATGATTGTACCCTATCCCAAGAACAGGATTTTTCTGCCAAATTTTAATTGCCTTAGAATAATCTGCTAAACGTGTTTGAATAGAAGTTGTTCTCATTAAATTTAACCCTTCGCTCATATTTTTAGGCATTATTACATAGGCACATGCCATTATGGCAACCCCTGCGAGTAAATATGTTACTTTCATTTTTCGTAGAGAAAAGATAGCTAATGTAACTAGTAAAGCTAAAAATCCTCCACGAGAGTAGGTAAGAAAAAATAATATTGTAAGTACAGAAATAAATCCTACTTTAATATACAAATGTAATGTTGAATAATACAAAAATAAGCCAAATAAAAAAAATACAGAAGCTGTTACAGGAGGGTCAAAAAATAAACCTACTAATCTGTATAAATGAGGATCCCATCCCTGATATGCAAGATTTCCCAAATTCGGATACAGCCAATACTGAACAATAGAAAAAATTATTACAATGCAACTTGTTATTAGTATTGAACGTATATAAAAAAGTTTTTCTTTTGGATTCTGTTTTATATGATGATAAAAATAAAAGAAGAATAAAAAATATGCTAACAAGCGTACAAAATATAAAGATGCAATAAGATTTGGTATGGGTTTATAAAAAAAGAATGAAACGAAAAGAGTTAATAGTAACCAACTAAAAAAAATAAGTGAAGGTTTAAAAAATTTGGTTTTAACTATTTCTTTTGCAAATTGATATTTTGTAAATAAATTGATGCCTACAGAAAATAATCCAATTTCGTACAAATTGCTAAATATAGGGATTTCAAAAGGAGTAATTCTTCCAAGTTGACCAAACGTAAATAGTAATAACGTTATCGCAACTAGTATCTTCATAATTTAAGTATTAATATGTTGATACTGATACAATTTTGATCGTACTAAGAATGAATGAAAACTCATCATAAAAGAATATACAAAACCAGCTGCTCCATCTCTAAACCCTTGTTTTACAAAAAAAGTATATAAAAATTTTGCTAATGGGAGCGTTATGATTGAAAAAATTGAGGCTTTAACTTTTTGCTTATGTAACTCCTGAGCCCGAAGAGTACTATAAAAATTAACATGTTGAAGGAATTCGCTAACTGTTTGATGAGGATAATGATGTATTGAATGTATAAGTTGTCCTACAGTCTTATTTGTGATAAATTCTTCATGAACGGTTCCTTTCCAAGTTCCACTTCCTTTTTTTATTAGTCGGATAAATCCATTCTTACGTGCCTTTGATACTTCTCCATGCATAATAGGCTTATTCCAGAAAAAATCTTGTCTCTTAATAAAGTAAACATCATACTTCGGTTCCTTAAGTGTGTCTTTTATCTCATTAGCAAGCTCTGTTGTCACTTCCTCGTCTGAATCGATAAAAAGTACCCACTCACCTCGTGCCTGTTCTAACAATCTATTCCGCTGTGCCCCAAAATTATTATCTAGTTTTTGTTCTATTACACGAGCTTTTAGTTCACGAGCAACCTTAACCGTATTATCTGTTGAAAAATCATCAACAATAAGCACTTCATCACTAAAGTTAATAAACTTAAGACAGTGTTTTATACGACTTTCATCGTTATGAGTGAGAATTGCTACAGTCAGCATAATTAATTATATAATGCATGTCGTATATTTTAATAGTGCACACATCTGGACTTGAACCAGAGACCCCTTCAATGTGAATGAAGTGCTCTACCAACTGAGCTATGTGTGCTTATGGTGGTTATTATACCTTTTTTGCGTTGTTTTTACAGTTTCAGTTCATTACAATAGTATGATATGTATATTTTAAAGGCTATTATTATTTTCGTAATGGAAATATTGGAAACGGTAGTCTTTGTAGGATCTATTTTTATTGTTGTATATTTATTTATTCTTCAACCTAATCAAATTAAAGGCGCATCAATGGAACCCACATTTGAAAACGGTAATTAT
This sequence comes from uncultured Gammaproteobacteria bacterium, assembly GCA_964610165.1. Taxonomy (GTDB): domain Bacteria; phylum Patescibacteriota; class Microgenomatia; order UBA1406; family GWC2-37-13; genus MFZZ01. The sequence continues at coordinate 72,377 of CAZSUZ010000001.1, read as the reverse complement.
ATTTTTACAAGTAAAGTAACCTACAAATTAAGACAACCAATTCGCGGTGATGTTGTTGTATTTCATGCACCACGTAATCCAGACTTAGAATATATTAAAAGAATTATTGGTCTACCTGGCGATACTATTTTAATTGAAAATGAAAAAGTCTATGTAAATGGTAATGAGGTTACTGAAACATATATTGCAGATGTAACAACACTTTCTTTAGCAGGATTTGTTCAAGAAGGTGTTCCGATAGTTGTACCAGAAGGTAATTATTTTGTTATGGGAGATAATAGACCACGATCTTCTGATTCCAGAGAATTTGGACCTATTCCTTATGAAAGTATTATTGGACATGTTATTTATAGATATTTTCCTTTTAATGTAATGGGTACAATAGAAAATCCACTAGAAGGTAATAATGTAACATTTTCGTTAATAGCTACTGAATAAATTACTCTAATATTTGAAGCATATCGTCATGTATGTCTGAAAATGCTCGTTGAGAAAGTTTGTCTGCAACTTCTTTTATAAATGTAGTTGTTAGTTTTGAATCTCCTTGTAATTCTAAAACAAATTTTCCTTTTACTCTTGTTTGAATAATTTTTACCTTTACTTTAGGAAATGCTCTATTTATTTTCTTTGCTAATTCATTAATTTTATCTGGAGGAAGTTGTTCATTTGTTGAAGAAATAGAAAATTTAATTTCACGAATTAGCTCCTCTGTTTGAGCAGATGTTAAGTTTTTAGCTAGAATTATTTCATATGCTCTAAGCATATCTTCTTTATTTTTAAGACGAGATAGAATAAATAAGTGTGCTGAAGAAAGCTGATTTGCATAATAACCATCTAAAACTAGGTTTGGTAATTCTATGATTCGTAGATAATGAGATATATAAGTTGCATGCAGTTTAACCTTTTCTGCAATTTGTTTAAGAGATAATGACTTTTCACGTTGCAGATGATAAATAATTTTTGCACGAGCAACTGTATCTTCTTCTGTATTAAATTTTTCTATGAGAGTATCAATTGAAGTAGTATCCATGCATATAGTTTACAACACGTTTTATGCTACGTTTTGTGAAACTGGTTCGTTAGCTACGATTTTAACGTATTGTTTACCTTCTCTTGTGTAAAAGGTTACTGTACCTTCATTCTGTGCAACAAGAGTAAAATCTCGAGACAAAATAACACCTTCACCGGCGTGTACTTTTGTACCTTTTTGACGAATAATTATGTTTCCTGGAATTGCTTTTTGTCCACCAAATAACTTAACTCCACGTCTTTTTGATATTGAATCTCGATTTCCTTTTACTGCGCGCTGCGCCTTGGTATGTGCCATGTTATATTGTTACAATTTTAATTTTTGTAAGTTGTGGACGAAAACCACGAACTTTTCTGTATCGTACTTTTGATTTAAATTTTGCGACTCGTACTTTATCACCTTTTACATTTTCAATAACTTCTGCACTTGCTTTTTTAGCAAGCTCTGGAGCACCTACTTCTAATTCATTTGTTTCATTAAATGACATAAGAATAGGCAATTCAATTTTTGCGTTTACTTCTTGATTTAAATTTTCTACTAAAAGTTGGTCACCTTCTTGTACTAAGAATTGTTTTCCACCAACTAATATAACTGCGTACTTTTGCATTTCATTATTATACTCAATAATTGTATAAGTTCAACAGGTAAATGTGGGGTTGTCGTGAAGGACGAATGCGCCCTTCACGACAAATAGTTCAATCAGGATAAATATACAAATTAATTTCTGCACCATCCTGCTCAGAGTCTCCTTGTGCATCCAGAGGAATGTTCTGATCAAGATCAGCATTGGGTACCCGAAACATAATAAGCCGAGTGTTCGGTGAGTACCTTTCCCAGTCATACACTTTCATGGTAACCTCAAACCCGTCCAGAAAAACAAAAATGAGTTTGGTATATGCACCTTCTTCATCTTTGCCTGAATCCAGTTTTAACACTTTTACAGGGCCATTAACTGGCACTTCAAATGGAACATCATTATGCTTTGACATCAATGTTTCCTTTCGTTATCTGTATAGTACCTGTTTGAAATACACATTATACCAAATTTATCCTATAGCATGATATAATTGATACGCTTTTGTTGTTACATCAAGTAGTAGAATCTTGGTTTTGCAAAGAAGTATATTGAAGCACTTTGAGATATAGGAGATACTCATGATTAAAGATTTACGCATTAAACGTCTTTTTTTCTATGGTGGTAAAATTCGTTTCTACATTAGTTCTGTTGAACGAATGATTATTGACGCAGCAAATATTGAATCTGATGTATTTGGGGTTCAATTCTTCACGACAACTAATCCAACAGGAGAAGGACAAGTGTCAAATCAAATATTTGACCTTTCAGGTGTATTCTTCATTAACGGGATATTTATTCCGAAAGAAGAAATACAAAGTAAATTTCCCTTCAATAAAGAACTTCTTCAAGAAATTGAAAAGTATAATTGTGAGGGAGCTATCCAAACTCGTAAAGGGAATCTAGTTCCTTTTAAACCTGATGATATCATTCTAATGATCTAGAAAGGGATTGAGCTATGAAATGCCCACAATGTGGAAGTAAACAAGTTCATGAAATGCGTTTCCAGAATTATAGTGCTCAAGTTGCATGTGATTCATGCTCTAAAATAGGCACTTACTATGAATTTGGACTTCAACACCAAGTTAACATTGGTCTAGCTCCAAATTATGAAGGTGCAGTCCTTGTGCTTGAGCAAGATATGCTTGATACAGCTGATTCAACCTACACTATTGCTGTCACTGTGCATCGTGTTGGTAATCAGTCCGCATGTAACTTTTGGGTTAGAATGTACAACCAATGGCTTAAGTTTATTCCAGAGCAAGTTTTGCCTTCACCTCCCTCACCTAGTATGTTACGTGGAGAAGTAATTAGGTTGCTACAAAGTGAGAAAGGAGTGAGCATTTCTCAAGACTTTCGTTGGCGTATGGCTCTCATTTCTTTGCAACAAGATGCAATTGAACTGGAGAAAAAAGAATAGTTCTTAACTGTGCGTCCTGGCGCTGCCTCGGTGTAACCCACTGAGGCAGCGCTTTTTTCATGGCAAAAGTGCGATTCCTATCATTAAAGTAATTAACGAAGATCCTCCATACGAAATAAATGGCAGTGTAATTCCTGCAATTGGTAGTAATCCTAAATTCATGCCAATATTTACACAAGTTTGAAAAATAACAAAAGCAGAAAACCCTACCAAATAATAGTAATGAAACTTTCCTTGTTCATCTTTATGATTGGCGTAGTGCATCATGCGCATAAATAACGTTGTAAAAAAGATTAAATACAAAACAATAAGAATAAGACCTCCTATAAAACCAAACTGTTCTACAAACGAAGAAAATGCAAAATCAGTATGATATTCTGGCAAAAAATAAAGCTGGGATTGTGTCCCAAGTCCAAGCCCATTACCCATTACAGTTCCAGAACCAATTGCAATAATCGCCTGCGCCATATTATATGTAGTATCTGTTACATCATGTGAAGGTTTTAAAAAACCAATAATACGATCGCGCTGATAATCATGCATTACAAACCAAAGAAGCGGTAATAATGCAATAATACCCCCAATAAACATCATAATATGTTTCTTAGGAATTGGAGACAAAAATGCCATAATTACAAATATGGCAAAAAATACCATAGCACTACCCAAATCTGGTTGTCTATAAATAAGAAAAAATGGAATAACTGTGTAGGCTAATGTTGAAAGAAAAATAGTATTTTGCTGTTTATACGATTGATATCTAGCAAATATGTTTGCAAGAAAAATAATAAAAAATATTTTAATAAATTCAGAAGGCTGAAATCTAAACACATAAATATCAAACCATCGACGAGAACCATTTACATCTACACCAAAATAAAGCGTAATAACCAAAATTACAACAAATACCCAATATAACATTGTTGCATTAGAACGAATAAACTGCATGTTTATTCTAAATA
>CAZSUZ010000001.1:0-68291 GCA_964610165.1 uncultured Gammaproteobacteria bacterium | reverse complement strand
ACCCAATATAACATTGTTGCATTAGAACGAATAAACTGCATGTTTATTCTAAATAATTTTATAAGTACAAATATAGCTAAACCTGCACCAAAAAACCCAATATGACGTAAGGTTAAATCTGGACGAATACCAAATAAATTAATAAGTCCAAATAAGAAAATAAGAAAAACTGGTATTAACTGAACTAATGGCATATCTTACCTATTGTAGCAGATTGTTATGTTGTTACAGATAGTTCAGAACCATACACAATTTCTTTTGCCTGAACTTGTTTCTTAAGCGTTTCTTCAAACTGTTTAAATTGTTCTGGAACTGTAAGTAGAATTTGATCTGTAACCTGAATGCCAAGTTCTTTTCTCTTTTGCTGAATAGAACGCATTAAATCTCGAAGTTCTCCTTCTAATTTTAATTCCGGAGTAATCTCTGTATCATATATTACTTGTATTTCTTCTGCTTTTACTTCTTCATAATGAACAACTTTCACATTTAATTCTGCTTTAATCAGTTCGTTGTATTGTTCTACAAATTGTTGTTCCAAAAATTTCATTGTTGTTGGAAGCTTGATTGTAATACTTGCGAGTGGTTGGCGTACTTTGAGTTTTAATTCGCGACGAACTCGTTGTCCAACTTCTGCAATTGTTCTTACTACTTTCATATCGTTAATTAGTTTAGTATTTATAGAATCTTTAGAAATTTCTGGCCAAAATGCTAAATGAACAGATTCATTCTTAGTAAGCTGTGTATACATTTCTTCTGTAATAAATGGAAGAATTGGAGAAAGGGTTACAGATAAATTAACTAATGCATAATGCATTGTTTCATAAAATTGTTTTTTATCTTGTTCATTTTCTGCAGAAGTTCCAACACGATCTCTTGATCGACGAATGTACCAAGTAGAAAAATCATTAATAAATTCTTCCAATTTAGAAGAAGCATCTCGCAAATTATATTGCTCTAATTGTTCTTTTGTGAAGATGATAGTTTCATGAAGTCGAGAGATGAGCCATGTATCTAATATATTTATATTTGTAGAAAGTTCTGGAAGTGATGCTTCTTTATGAGAAACACCATCTACTTCTGCGTAATCACGATAATATTTAAAGATATTCCACAACAGTAAATAAAACTGTCGACGAACTTCATTTGCTTTGTTAGGTCCGAATAATAAATTGTCTGCAGGATTTTGACGTGCATACATCCAACGCATTACATCAACACCAATTTCATCGGCGCCCGAATTAAATTCAATAGAATTTCCCCAACTTTTATGCATTGGTCGGCCATCTTCTCCGAGTAATGTTGCAAATCCAAGTACATTTTGGAAAGGATTAGAATCTTCTAACACAGTAGACATAGCAATCATTGCATAGAACCAGTTTTTAAACTGTCCAGGGAATGATTCAGTAATAAAATCTACTGGAAACCATTTTCTCCACTCTTCTCTATCTTTAAGATACAAAGGTTCACCAACGTTGTTTTCTTTTATTGTTGAATATGGAACGATTCCTGCATCGAGCCAAGGATTTCCGACATCATCAATTCTATGAACTTCACCACCACATGTTTTACATGAAATAACAACTTCATCAATAAATGGTTTATGAGGTGTCTTTCCTTCAAACTGATCCCATCCCTTAACTGCACGCTTTTTTAATTCTTCTTCTGAACCTAATACTTCAAACGTATTACATTTTTTACATTCATAAATTGGGAGTGCAAGTCCCCAATATCGATTCTTTTTACTAATTAACCAATCATGCATGTTTTTAAGCCAATCAAGTTCTCGATCTAAACCAAACTCTGGCATCCAATGAATTTTTTTTGCTACACCAACCATTCGCTCACGAAGAGTTCTTTTATCATTTTTTTGCATTTCACTTGGTTTATCCATTGCAATGTACCATTCATCTGCAACTTTCCATACAAGTTCTGTTTTACATCTCCAGCAACCTGGATATCTGTGTTTATAACGGAAAATTTTAAATACCCAAGGATGTTCATTTGTAGACTGTTCTTTTAAGTAGTCTAAAATAAGTTCCGGATGTTTTTTTGCATTTTTTCCTGAAAGGAAATCAAATCCTTCCATGTAACTTGCATCATCGTTAATAACAGGAATCATTGGCAACCCTAATTTTTTACCAAGTCTAAAATCTTCTGTACCAGCAGAAACCGCTGTATGAACCATACCAGTACCTTCTGTAGTTGTAATTGGCATGATCATATCGTCTGTTGCGATAACGTTATGAAATTTATCAGCATGTTCCTTTGCAACTTTTGCAACATTTGGTAAATGATCAAATGGTCCTTTATAAGAAAGTCCTACTAATTCTTCACCTTTTACTTTCTTAACTTCTTCACCATCTGGAATAAGAGTTTGCACTAAATCTGATGCAAGCCAATAATAGTTATCTTCAACTTTAACTTGTGAATAATCGATTTTTTTATCTACAGCTACTGCTATATTTGCAGGTAACGTCCATGGAGTAGTTGTCCATACAAGCAAAAATTCTTTATTACGTTCATTAATTGGCAGAGCAAAATAAATAGATTCATGTACAACTTCTTTATAATCTTCTGTCAACATTTCATGTTGAGAAATAGCAGTTTCACAACGAGGACACCAAGGCACAGATTCATGACCTTTGTACATCCAACCGTGTTCAAAACATGTTTTAAGAAAATGCCAGATCATATAGTTATTATCTGCATCCATTGTGAAGTAAGAATTATCCCAATCCATAAAATTTCCAAGTCTTTTTGTTTGTTCTGTTTGAATTCCAGAGAATTTAATGACTCGATCTTTACACATTTGAACAAACTTGGCAATTGAAGCTACTTTGTCTCCTGGTACTAAATTTTCGATATCTTTTTTAGTTTTTAAGCCAAGTTCTTTTTCTACTTCCACTTCTACCCAAAGTCCCTGACAATCAAAACCATTTACAAATCGTTGTTTTTTTCCAAGTAAGTTGTTAAATTTTTGCCATAAATCTTTGTATGTTCTACCCCATGCATGATGAACTCCCATTGGGTTATTTGCAGTTATTGGACCGTCTTGAAAAGAAAATCTTTTATCTGAAGAATCGTTTTTATGAAGATATTTTTCTACCACACCTTTTTCATACCAATGCTTGAGCCATTTATGCTCCATTTCGATAAAGACATTTGTTTGATTGTTCTGTTCTGGTTTAGGTTGGTTAGACATGGGTTATATTGTAATAAAAAAGAGGTAAATTTGAAAGAGTAAGTAAAATATTGCAGGATGAAGGGATTGACCTCCACCCTGCAAGTTTGACTAACTGCTAGAAAAAGACTCAAGCTACGCTATCTGGCACTGGTTGCATAGGCAGCTTGTTAGTCTCCAACGATTGCTTCAATTCACTCTCAAATTGTTCACGGTGAACATAAAGCAGTTTGCCATTTAATTTGAAAACGACAAACGCTTCACCAACAATTTGAACTGCTTCAAATGGAACTTTCAAATCTTTCGGCTGAGTTGCTGTCAAAACTGTATTAAGTCCCTGAGCAACAAAACTAAAACCGAATGGAATTCGAAAGATCTTCTTTTGAAGCTTGATAACAATTACTGTACCGCCTGTCTCAGACTTCTCAAATTCTATGTTCCAGCCATACATTTGGTGAAGCTCACAAATTGGCACTGACATAATAAGAATCTCCTTACTGAATCGGGCTAGACTACAACGATACCAAGTGACTCCATAAGTTCTGTTTTGAACTCAACAGGATCACAGTACAATGGTTCTTCATCATCAATGGTGATCTGTATCACTTCTTGATCGTCAAAATGTAAACGATCAAATTCTACATTCTCACCTGTTTTCGTTTGACCAATCAATGGATACTGCAATGGTTGCTTTTCAAGGTTCATAATCAAAAAAAAGTTATGACCTCTAACCATCAAATACCCATCTGGGCAAACGAGCAGGCCAATATCAACTTTTTTTAAACACCCATTAATACAACTCCTTGTTTCTATGAGATGCATTGCAAACTCCTTGTTGTCAAAGTGAACCGAAAACGAAAATATATTATAACACTTTAAAGAAAAATATGACTTATAGTTATTAAGAAGTATAACCGCCCGTAGAACAGATTTGTGCGGCTATACTATTTCGAAGCTATTCAAAATGCTGCCATACATCCTAGTCTACGAGCGACCGATTCATCAGTGTGCAACAAGAGCAGAGAAAGCACCCATACTATCCAAAGAGCGGGTTACCTCTTTTGGATCTAGCAAAAAGTATGTTGGCTTTTTACCTCGAACAAATGATACGCTTACCATATTAGTCTGGAAATTAATCCCGACTGTACGGGAGTTACTCATCCACAATCGACGTGAGTCAAACGATTTTTCGATTGACTCAAAATCTGCATCATCTTGTGTTGGTACCTGCCTATCCTCATTTTGAACAGTTGAGTTATAGATTACCTTTAAATGATCAAGGTAAATCTCTAACTCACCTACAGCCCTAAGCACCTCTTGCCCTTCTACAATATCCTTATGGTACAACGTTACTTTAGTAAACATCGTTACCTCCTAAGAAATAGAAACGAACGGTTTTATAATTATATGCACCAAAAATACGAAATACAAAAAAAAGAGGATAAGAATAAGTAGTTAATATGTAAATTATTTTCTTCTTAAGAATGCAGGAATATCAAATTCATCAGAATCAGCTGGTGCTGAAGTAGGTGTTGGTCGAGGTGAAGGTTGTTGTGGCTCTTCTTCTTCTGGTGGATATAAATTTACATCTTCTTGTTGTTGTGGCTCTTCTTCTTTAGATTGAATTTCTTCCTGTCTTGGTCTTTGAAATTGGAATAATTTCATTCGTTTTTCATCAAAACGAGTTGCAATGACTGTAATTTTAATTTGATCTATAAGTTTTTCATCAATTGCAGCTCCAAAAATAATATTTGCATCTGGATCTACAGATTTAGATATCATAGTTGCTGCTTCATCAATTTCTGTCATGCTTAAATCAGATCCTCCAACGATATTTAACAAAATACCTTTTGCTCCTTCAATAGAGGTATCTAATAAAGGGGAAGAAATTGCTTGTCGAATTGCTGCAACTGCTCGCTTATCTCCACTTCCTAAACCCATTCCCATAATGGCATTTCCAGAACTTTGCATAATTGCTTTAACGTCTGCAAAATCTACATTAATAAGTCCTGGTAAGGTAATAAGTTCTGCAATTCCTTTTACAGCTTGATGAAGTACATTATCTATTCTATTAAATGCTTCAATAATTGAAGTTTTTTTATCAATAACCTGAAGAACTCTTTGATTTGGAATAACAATAAGGGTATCTACATTGTCTTTTAATCTTCCTGTTCCTTCTTCTGCTGATCTTCTTCGTGGTGAACCTTCAAAATCAAATGGCTTTGTTACAACAGCAACTGTAAGTGCTCCAGATTCTTTTGCGACTTCTGCAACAATCGGAGATGCACCTGTACCTGTTCCACCACCTTCACCACAAGTAATAAAGATCATATCTGCATTACCCAATTCATCTTTTAATTTTTCTCGAGATTCTTCTGCTGCTTGTCTACCAACTTCTGGATCTCCACCAGATCCTAAACCTTTAGTAAGTTGATCTCCAATTTGAATTTTAATTTCTGCTTTGTTATGAAGTAAAGCTTGAGCATCTGTATTTACGGCCACAAATTCAACACCTTCAATGCCACCTTCGTTTATCATAGAAGAAATAGCATTGCCTCCGCCACCTCCAACGCCAACTACTTTAATTTTTGCTGCTTGTCCTGCTTTTGGTTTAATTAACATAATATATATCTTATAACTATTTTGTATTAATACAAAATATCATGGCATAAACTGCTTAATTAGTTTTTGTACCTTTGTCATTATATCACTCATAGTGAAATTTTTCAGAATATTATTGAAGTCTTTAAAAGAAGCTTGATTTTCTACCATATGCATACCGCCATAATAAACAAGTCCGAGTGTTGCCGCATATAAAGGACTTGTGATTTCATCTACTAATCCGCTTGCCTTTTCTGGCACACCAATACGAACTGGTAATCGTGTAATACGCCTTCCCATATCTACCATACCAAGAGTTAGAGATCCACCACCTGTAATAACTATTCCTGATGGAATATTTTTTTCAAATCCGCTTCTTGCAATTTCATCATTAACATAACTATAAATTTCTTCAATTCTTGGACCAATGATACCATCAATTACTTCTTTTGGTGTAATTTCTGGCAATGATTCTGGTATTTCAAATCTAAATGAACTAATTAATGACTTATCTTTTTTCTTAACAGTTTCTTCAACTAGTTTTCTATGATCGCTTAAATAAAGTTTAATTTTTTCGGCTGATTCCAAAGAAACTCTAAGGCCAACTGCAATATCATTACTAATATGTCTTGCACCAATTGGAATTGAAGAGGAATGTGCAAGTGCTCCTTCAACAAAAATACAGACATCTATTTTTCCTCCTCCAATATCTATAAGTGCAACACCTAAATCTTTTTCTGTATCTGTTAAGACAGCTTCTGCTGCTGCAACACCAGAAAATATATAACCTAAATTTGTTATACCTAAATCATTCAGCACTTTATCAATATTTTTTAAATTTGTTGAAGATGCAGTAATAATATGTGTGTCTACTTCTAAACGCACACCGCTCATACCAATAGGATTATTTATTCCTGACTGACCATCTACACTATATTCTCTTGGGGATACTTCAATAATTTGTTTAGTATTAGATAACGAAATTGCTCGTGCTGCTTCTATAACACGACGGACATCTTCTTCCACTACTTCAAATTGTGGATTTGCAACTGCAACAATACCATGAGAGTTAATAGAAGATATATGTGGACCCCCAACAGATACATACGCTTCTTTAATATGATGTCCTGCCATCCGTTCTGCTTTTTCAACACTTTCTTCTACAGATGCTGTTACTTGATCAATATCAACAATAAGGCCTTTCTTGACGCCACGGGAAGGAGTAGAGTTAAAGCCAATTATACGAATCTCGTTTGTTTCCTGAGATTGAAGACCGACAATAGTTGCAACTTTAGTACTTCCGATATCAATTCCACAAATAAGATTTTCCGCCATACTTTAATTGTAACATTTAAAACAATAAATAAAATAATAGCTCGTTTGTTTTTGAAATATTTGCTATTTCAAGAAACAATTACAAGCTATTTAAAACAACAACAGGTTTATCAAATCGTACATCAAGCGATTTTATTTGTTTTCCACTTATCATAAATTCACGCATTGTTACTTCAAGTTGATACACTTGCTGCTCTCGTTCTTTCTCTGATGAGAAGAGATAAACCTCATCTGATGTATATAATCCTAGCACATGAAATCCTTTAATATCAATACTATTTATTGTTTTTTTTAAGGCAGAAAGTTGTTGAAGATAAAATAAGCTATCTTTAATATCTTTAAAATTTAATTCCTGTCCTGCCTGATAATTTGAAAAAGGAACATTTTGATAATAAGTCATCTTCGGTAGCTTATTAGAAAAGGCTTCTCTGCTTTTTTCTAGTATTACAGCTTCATCACCTAAAAGAAAAAAACCATCTGGAACTGTAAGTATTGCAAGCGGAACATAATACGAAACCTTTACATTCAGCGTGTCTGGATATATTTTTGTAATCTCTACATTTCTTACATACGCATTGCGAATTTGTATTGATTCTGCAATTTCTTTTTCATCTAAAAACACAATATATTGACCTTTTAATGTTTGTATACCTCTTAAATCTGCGTTTCTTTTATGACTAGGTTGAAGATTAATATGTTTAATACGAAAGGTATTATCTGCAATATATAGTCCAATAAATATGCCAATAAAAGTAACTAAAAAAATAATTATTGGAAGAAGTTTACTCCTTAAAAATGGTATCAATGATTGTATCCGCTGCATTTATATGGTTATATGTTGATAATGAATTAAAATGAGACGCATATTCTTCTTTTTTTGAAACAACTTGTTGAATAATCTTTAATAATTGAGCACTTCCTTCTGATTGATGAACTATTTCACCCACTTTATGTTTTTTAAAAATCTGTGCGTGATGTTCTTGTTCTGCATGTGCAGACCAAGGAAGAGGAATAAAAATAGTTGGTTTTTTTAAGGCAATCATTTCAAAAAATGTATTTGCTCCAGATCTTCCAATCACAATATCTGCACACTTATAAATTGCGCCTATTTCTTCATCAGAGATATGTTCTTTTATAAGATAACGCTCTTTTAGATCATCTGGAAGTGCATCTCGTAATTTAGAAAGTCTTTCATAATCTTGAAATTCTCCAACGCTCCCAGTTTGGTGTATTACATAATAAGATTCTAATAATTCATGTAACATTTGTTCTATTAATTCGTTTATTGCATGTGCACCAAGAGAACCTCCTGTTATATAAATACATGGCTTATTTTTTTTTGGAAGTATGGTTACACGAGATTCAAAAACACTTTGTCTTACAGGATTTCCTGAAAGAATAATATTTTTATCTTTAAAATGAATTGCAGATTCTGGGAAAGAAAGAAAAATAGTATCTGCAAAGCGTGCAATATATTTATTCGCCAAACCTGGCGCTATTGTTTGTTCATGGGTATACACTTTAATTCCCATAAGCTTGGCACATATGGCAATAGGTAGTGCAATATACCCGCCAAATGATAAAACTGCTTCTGGCTTTTCTTCTTTAAGTATTCTCCATGCAGAAATAAATCCTTGTGGTATTTGAAAAATGCTCATCAAAGATCTTACTGCAAGAATACGCGTTAATCTTCCGGTTGACAAATGTATAAAAGGAATTTTACGTGCAGTTACTTCTTGATATTCAAAACTTTCTATCTGTTTTTCTTTTTCGCTTGTATATTTTCTACCTACAAATACTAAATGTGTATATTTACTTCGTTCTTTTATGCGATCGATAACTGCTAGTGCAGGAGTTGCATGTCCACCAGTAATTAAAATCTTTTTTACCTTGTCCATGAAGTAATTGTAGCATGAAATTATACTCTTGAAGATTTAGCAATATTCACAGCAATACCAACTAACGCAAATGAAATTAAAATATGAGATCCTCCGTATGAAATAAAAGGAAGAGGGACACCAGTCAGTGGCATTAGCCCTACCATTCCACCTAAATTAATCATAATCTGCAACCCAAAAAAAGCTAAAATACCACCAATTAATAATTGTGCAAATTTGTCAGAAGTACTTTCATAAATTCTAAGTAGTTTATATAAAAAGAAAACGTACGCCCCAATTAAAATAACAGAGCCAATAAAACCAAGTTCTTCACCATAAATTGCAAAAATAGAATCTGTATGTGCTTCTGGTAAAAATAAATATTTTTGTCTTGAAGCGCCAAAACCTTGACCAAACATACCACCATTAGAAAGCGATATAAGTATTTGATTAATATGATATCCAACACCTTGAGGATCCTCTGTTGGATTTAAAAAAGCAGTTAATCTTTTTAATCTATATGGTGCTGCAAAAACAAGTAATAAAAATCCAATCACTGAAACTGGGAAAAGTAGTAATAGATATTTTAAATCCTGACCAGCTAAGTAATAAATGGAAACAGATAAACAAAAAATAATTGTTGCTGCTCCTAAATCTGGCTGCAACATAATAAGTAATATTAAAAAACCCATAAGCATTAAAAAAGGAAGAAATTTACTTTTCTCTTTTTTAGAAAACCAAGAAGCTAAATAAATAATAAGTGCAACTTTAGCAAACTCTGTTGGCTGCATATTAAAAAACCCCAAATCAATCCAGCCTTGTGTACCACCAGCTGTATGACCAATTGCAGGAATTAACACAACCATCAACAGAACAATAACAATAGCTAAAAATGGAAATGAAATTAAATATAAATGCTTATAATTAAAAAACGAAAGTACAAACATACCTATAATGCCAAAAACAATCCAAAAACCTTGCAGTTTTAAATAATGAAAACTATCTCCAGTTTCTGATAATGAACGAATCGATGAAGATTCGAAAACAAATATAAGCCCAATAACAGATAGAATTATTGGTAACACAAATAATGTAAACGAAATAGGAAGCTTTGGGGCAGATTTTGCTATACTACGAATTCTTTTTTTCATATGCAAGTTGTTTTACAAAAGTCTTATACATGTTCCCCTTTTCTTCAAAGTTTTTCCAAACACTGTAGCTTGGGGAAGCAGTTGATAACAAACACACTCCTTGTTCCGGAGTATGCGCATATGCAAATTGTACAGCCTTTTCCATGTCATTTGTTTCTAATATTTCTGGTTTATATGCAGAATCTTTTTTTATTTCTTCTTTAATTGCATCTCCACTATTTGGAAATAACACAATATTCTGAATCTGTAACTGTTTTAACATTTGTACTAATTCTGTAAAATTATATCCTCGATTTTCTCCTCCTAGCAGAATTGTTTTTACATTTGGAATAGCTTGCAAAGCAGCCATTGTGGATTCAGGAGTTGTAGAAATTGCATCATCATAAAATGTTATTCCGTTATATGCACCAACTAATTCCAACCTATGAGGCAATGGTTTAAAAGATGCAACTGCAAGTTCTATTTCATGATCTGTAATATCAAATAACCGACATACTGTAATCGCAGCACGAATATTGTCTTTATTGTGTTCACCTAATAACTGTGATTTTGGTATAAAATCTGTTTCGTATGGTTTTGATTCTGCTAATGTATCTTTTGTCCAATCGTTAAGTAACTTAAATGATGGATTATATACATAAAAATCTTCTTTTTGTGCATGAATAATAAGATGTTTTTTTGCGCTGTAATAAGCTTCTAAAGAACCATGATAATTAAGATGATCTGGAAACAAACTCACTATTACAGAAATATGAGGTGAATAGGCAATATCATCTAATTGATAACTAGAAAGTTCACAAACATAAATAGTTTTTTCTTTTGGTTTATGAAGTAATTCGGTTATAAGTGGATTTCCAATATTTCCTACTAATCGTACTTCCCTTCCTGCAGATTTTAGAATATGAGCAATTAAAGAAGCAGTTGTACTTTTACCTTTCGTACCTGTAACTCCAATAGTAATATGTTCAGTTAAATTAGCAAAAAAAATGTTAGTGGCTGTTGTATGAGGAATACTAATTTCTTTTTTATTAACTCCAGGACTTCGAATTGCGATATCAAATTCATGCTGATTCTTTAAATAATCTGCACCTTGTGATGCATCTACAACAGCATAATTTAAATTAGGAATACTCGTTTTTAAAAATT
The DNA here is from genome assembly GCA_964610165.1 of uncultured Gammaproteobacteria bacterium. Lineage (GTDB taxonomy): Bacteria > Patescibacteriota > Microgenomatia > UBA1406 > GWC2-37-13 > MFZZ01. The sequence goes on along the minus strand of CAZSUZ010000001.1, from coordinate 57,000 downwards.
CTTCTGTAGCTTTTCCTTCCATTCCATATCCAACAATAAGAATTTTTTTATTTTGAAGTTCTTCTATTTTCATATAAGATATAACGTTCTCTAATTTTAATAAAATAAGTCGAACGCAGATACCTTTTTCTGCCGACTTCGGAGACTTCAGCGGTATTAACTCCGCTGGAGGCCAAGAAAAATGGTATCAAGTATAGACTTATTAACCATTAACAATAAACTTAAACTCTTCTGGTATTAAATTCTCTCCTTTAACTAATACATTCTGTTCTAACTCTTCAACATTTTTTATTGTATTCAATACATATTCTTCAAACATCTTCATAACTACAGCATTAGTATACTCACCTTTTTTATACGTTTTGTAAAAAGCTAAAGAAACTTCTTCTGGCGTACCAACACACTCAAATGGTTTTACACCTTCAATTCCTAATAATTCCTTATATGTATGAATTAGTGATTCTTTATCTAATAAATTCTGCCCAAATATTGAAAGAAGTTTTTCTTTCGAAATATAAACTGACAGCATAATAAAAACAAATGCACATTTAGGACATTCACCACACCATTTGTCATGAGGCAACTCTTTTTGAATTGCATAATTTCTATTACAACTTGAAAAAGAACCTAAATATTCTGGATATTCTGAAAATAATTGAGTAATTTTAAATTCAGATAATGATCGTAATAATGAAAAATATACTGCATCTGGTGTTAAGTAAGATTTTACATATTCCTGAAATAACTGTTCAAATTCCAGTGTTTTACTCCATTGATGATTAATTGTTTCACCCAAATATTCTGTATTACCATAGTTAGCACTTCGTTCATTACTTACAACAACGTAAGAATAATCATAAAGTACTGCTGCTAACATACCAATACATGCATAAATAGCAGAAATTGGAATGTGACCATTATAGATTTCTTTACGTTTATTAAGTTCAAATAATTGTGGATCTACGAGTCGTTTAATAATGATGGTTTCTTTACCAATTTTGTCTGCTATTTCTGCAGAAATAGCATGTACACGCTGTGTATCAATAATTAAGGTACTAAAATCTTTATTGTTTTTTTTAAATAATTCTGCAGTAACAATAGAATCTTTACCTCCTCCAATACCAACCAGAGACCTATTTTTTCTTGGAAAAGAAACAGGATGGAATGCTTGAGTTTCAATAAAAGGAAATGAAATTAAATTCCTAAAATCTATTTTATTTTTATAAAAAAACTCACCTAAACCTTTTGTATATACTGTATTCCAAAAAACAGCTTGCTCTTTTGTTAATGGTTTTGTATTAATTTTTATTTCTGCAGGACAATACGTTTTCCAATAACTTATTCCTAACATAATATGTAGTGTATGCAAAAGTTGATCAAGAAGGGCATCTGGTACTACTGATATTGCCAGATTTGGCAATACAAGCGTTTCGGTAAATGTTCTACTTTGTTCAGGAGTTGTTAATGAATATGTAAATTCAATAGTATGCTTATCCGTATTAAAAGAATAGGAAACAAATTCAAATATTTTTTTTGTTGAATTCATACATATATTATAACCTACCGTTCGTTAAGGAATTACTGAACTATTGCATTTCTGGCTTCTTGCTTTTTTACTTCTTCACGAGGTTTTATATTACTATCAAAACAATATCCTTGTACTTCTGTACCCAATAAGAAATATTCATTCCTTCCACCACCATAACATGGTTTAGCTACTACATTACTTGGCGCTTTAAATTCTATACCTTCAGATTTTTCTTCAATTAAATATGTCATCACTCTATTCCAAATTGGAGCAGCACCCGTTATACCAGATGTAAGTGTTGGATGCATTGGTGTATTGTCATTATTACCAACCCAAACTGCAACTAAAAATTCTGGTGTGTACCCTATTGTTAAATTATCTTTTTTATCATTTGTGGTACCTGTTTTAACTGCTACGTTGTGCCCAGGAATATTAAGAGCAGACTGCAAACCAAACGTTTGTTGACGAGCTATATTATCAGCTAATATATTACTAATTATGTAAGCAACACCTTGATCTAAAACTTGAACACCATTACTACCTGTAGATTCATAAATTACTCGTTCTTTATCATCAACAATACGTTTAAATGGAGTAGGTTCAATACGATATCCACCTGTAGCAAATACACTATATACCTGTGCTAAATCCACAAGTGAAACTTCTCCACCACCTAAACTTAACGATAAACCGAATCGAGAAGAATCTTGCCAAGAATCTATACCCATTTCTTTTCCAAAATCTACAAATTGTTGAACACCCATCATATTTAACACTTTTACAGCTGGAATATTATAAGAATTTGAAAGAGCATAACGCATTGTTACTCTTCCATGAAATGCACCATCATAATTTACAGGAATATATGGTTCTCCACCAGGATTTGCAAATACAATCGGTGAATCATCAATAACGGTTGCAGCGGTTAATCCTCTTTCCAATGCCATAGCATATAACATCGGTTTAAGAGTAGAACCAGGTTGCCTTAATGCAGTTGTAACATTAAATGCACCATCTACTTCATTAAAATAATTATCAGAACCAACCATTGCTAATATCTCACCTGTTTTAGGATTTAAAACAATAATTCCTCCATTTGAAACATTAAGATCTTTAATTTTTTCAAGTTCTTCATTTAAAATTTCTTCAGCTTTTTTCTGAATCTCTAAATCTAAAGAAGTTACAACTTTAAAACCACCTTCTTCCACAATTTTAATGCCATACTGTTCCTCCATTGCATTTCTGGTATAGAACACAAAATGTGGTGCATTAATATTTGTTTTTTGTGGTTGAATTTCTACTACGGCAAGTAAAGCAGTATCTCTCTCTTTTTTTGAAATATAACCTAAGTCGTACATATTGTTCAAAACAACATTACGTCTTTTTTCTGCTGCGTCTGGATTAACAAATGGTGAATATAAAGAAGGTGCTTGTGGTAATCCTGCAAGCAAAGCAGCTTCATTTAATGTTAAATACTTAGCGCTTTTGCCAAAATATACTTTGGATGCTTCTTCTATTCCATAAGCTGCTCCGCCATACGGAACCTGATTTAAATACATCTCCGTTATTTGTTCTTTTGTATACATCTGTTCTGTCCAAACGGCAAGTGTAATTTCTTTTAACTTTCGTTCTACAGTGCGTTCTGGAGAAAGTAATGCACTCTTAACTAATTGCTGAGTAATGGTAGAACCACCTTGCAACTCTTTAGTTTTATACGTATCTTTAGCTGCTCGGAGTATACCTCCAAAAAAAGAAACACCCTTATGATTATAAAAGTGTTTATCCTCAATAGCGATTGTTGCCTGTACAACATAAGCTGGCAACTCTTTTACATTTATCGAAGTACGATTTACATCTCGGTAAATTTCGTATAGTAATTTTCCATTTCTATCATACAAATGTGTAGATTGAGCAAAATTTAAAACTCCTATAGATTTTGGTGAAGGTAAATCCATTATAAATTGATAGCCATTATATAAAACTACAATAAGCAAACAAAATACAATACCGTATAAAAAGGATCTAAAATATGGACCCACCAAAAACTTATAAAATTGAATGAATATTTGAGCAATAGACTTTAAGAATGAATAAATATAATAAAATAATTCGTTTACAAAATAAAAAAAATAAAGAGGTGAACGAATTATTGCATAGTATATAAGTACTAAAAATGACCAACATATTCTAACTGTTTGACTTACTATAAAACCTATCTGTGAAGTAATAAAACTAACTGTCTTTTTAAATACTTTTTTTATTTTTTTCTTTCGTAACGATTTAAATAAAACTTCTTTTTTAAAAGGAGTAAATGCCTCCGTAGAAATAATTGTTTTTTTTATAATAATTGGCTCATCTTCGATACTATCATCATCTGCTGGTGGAGATGAAAATGTTGCTACGAATGAAAAAATTATGAGTTTAAAAAACTTAAATGAATAAATAAATGGATACAGAATAATTTTTTGTGTTAATTCACCAATAAAAATTAATATATTTACTAATTGAATAACACAAAACAGAACCAAAGAAATGGCTTTTTTCCAAAATGTTGCAGTTGTGTTAGTGGTAGGCTTTACCATGCAGTAATTGTATCAAAACTATAGGCTTTTTAACAGCGCTGAATTTATTCACAATGAAGAGTGCTGTTTTAATTTTGCCTCAACAATTAATCGTTCTTTATACGTTCCTGGTGGTACACATGTTACAAGCATAATATAAGATGCATTAAAGTTTTGTTCAAGTACTGAAACCTTGTCTGGCTTTACAATATACATATCATATACTTCGTATTCATATTCTTTACCTTCAATAGAAATAGAAATATTATCTCCAACGTCCATTTGAGGTAAGTACGTAAAAACAGTTTTGTAATCCGTTTTATCATATAACTGAGGAAGTGTTGAATGTCCAAAAATTGCTACTTTTCCGTATTGTCCTGGTTTAGAAGTAGGTAAATAATGAACTAAACTTGTCGAAAGATCTTCTCCACCAACTGTAACTTTTAAATGTTCTAAATTTAACTTTGGTATAGATAAATAATATTCTTGCACATCTATTTTATCGTTTGCACCGGGTACATTTTTAACAGGAAACCATACATTTGCTTGAGTAAAATCTCGTAAATTATTTGAGTAAAAATTACCATTTGCATGTACGCTTTTTGCAAGTTGAAGTGAGCTAGCTTCATCTGAATCTGGAACAGGGGAAGATGTATCTTTTCTAATAAAAAAACGTGCATATATTTCAAATGAGATCATTGGGTAATATGCCCAAAACATCATTCCAATGCCCACTATAAGAATTACATAGGAAAAAAATTTGAGCAATTTTTTTGTTTTCGATTCGTACTCTTTTGTATAAACTTTCAAAGCCATGTCAATTTGCTGTCGTCAAAACTTGTATATTCTTTGTAAATAATGGACTCCAAGCATTCAAGAATGGTACTGTTGAAGATGCATGTTCAACTTCTACTTTCTCAACTGGAAACTGATCTTTAAGAAGCTCTGTCATAGATGCTATAGGTTTTAATGTTGCTTTACTTTTAATCGAATCTGTTTCAATTTTTTTATGTAAATTTGCTTTTGTATTCACTGTTAATGTCGCCTCTTCTTTTTCATTTTCAACATTTTCTATTGTATAAGTAATACTTTTTTCTTCAAGCAAAAAATCTGTGGATTCTTCTGCTTTTAATTCTTCCTCTAATTTTTGAAGTAAATTTTTTTTATTTACTGTGTAATACTCAATTTCAGACGATGCCTCTATTGCTACACTGTCTGCTTCTTCACCTAATTCTTTAGAATAGCTTGAATCGGCAACAGATACTTTTGATAAATTTGAAATTAAGACTTCATCTTTTGAAATTTGAGCGGATAATACTTTACCACTTTGCGCTTTTGCTTCTTTTTCTACTGCTAACTCCAATGCATCCATATCTTGTTTTGAAACAGTATTAACTTTCTTTTTAGATCCACCTGTAAATGTTTCATTGGCTATTGCAATAAAAAGTGATTCAGCAAGTGAGTCAATTTTAAATTGTGTACCCTTTGCAAGATTATATTCATCTCCAATTTCTTCTGCTGTCACATCTATGGTTGCTTTACCGGATTGTTTTGTACCTTCATTTGTAACACCACTAGATGAAGCAACTTTTACATCTGAATCGAGTGTGAATGTTAAATTTTGATATGTTATGGCAGTTCCTCTTTCTAGTGTTCGTTCGCTATTATCAAAATTGTGAATAACAACTTCACCTTTTGCTTTTTCACCAATTTCACGAGTACCTGTTGTGTTTTTTTCATCTTTAAAATCTAAAACTGAAATGTATTTAATAAGTGAAGCTTCTTGAGAATTACCATCTTCAATAATTGGTAACGTAAATTCAAATTCTTTTTCAATATCTTTAGATTGCACATATACTTTTAATGTAACTTTGTGAAAGAAATATTCATAAGCTAAAAATAGTCCGACTAATGCAACAATAATACTTATTGCAATAACAACACCATTACGGGAACCGTTTCCTTTTTTTGAAGACTTAAAAAAAGAAGATACCGCATTCATTGCTGGAGTAAAAACTGAGGAAAAATCTCTTGTTTTTTGCTGTTCAATTTGTGGCGTTAATGGAACTACAGGTTTTTCTCCTGACAAATTAACATCCTCTCCGACTATAAATCCAAATGATGAACTAGATGTATTTTCAGTAGAAACAACAGGTATTTCTTCCTCAGTTTTTTCTTCTGAAACTAATTCTTTTGCAAATGAATGAGCAAGTGTTTGATATAGATCTATTTCTTTTAATGCTTCAATTGTTGGATGTTGGATAAATATTTTTTCATCCCAATTATGTTGTGCAATTTGTGTTACAACTTTAGTATTATCTAAATCTCCATAAATAATCATTTTTGAAGGAATTACTTGTGTACCTGGAACTGCAGTTAAAGCATTTTGAAGATCTACAGCAGTATCTTCTGTTCTTGCACTATATGAAGAATGTACCAATGCTCCACCTTTATAAATAAATATTCCTATTTCAGATTTATTTAGTTCAACTATTAAACAATTTATGATTGATTTACTTTTCATGTAATCTTCAATAGATTCTTGCACATCTATATAACCCATTGGCTCAAGTTCAAGTTCTTTGGAAATATGTTTTATATAACCTTTATATGGTTCCTTTATATCATGGGTGGAAGGATCAATAAGTGTGGAATGTAAAAAGAAAATTGTTTTTCCCAAAGAAACATGTGTCTGTACTTCTAAATCAGAAATAAGAGCATCTGTATCTTCTAGTAATTTATCAAAACCAGCAGATAAAGCTCTTTTTTTCTCTGCTAAGATTGTTTCTTTACCATCAATAATATCCAAAACAAATCCTGCTATGAACGTATCTGTTATATAAAGTGAAAAGTAGTACATTTTCTTTTCTTTCTTTTTTAAAAAAGGAATGGAAAGTCGCATACAGTAACATCATATCAAATTTCTTGCATAAAAATAAAGCGAAGTATTATTGAATTTTATATCTTTCAATAACAGAGTCTATTCCTTGTTTTGCAGTTTTAAGTGCTGCTCCATAATCGACACCATTTGCAGTTTGATTAATTGCATTTTCAAGGTAACTTAAGATTTCATCATTAAGCCCTTTATCTAAAGTACGGTCTGCAACAGGCATAGAAACAAGTTCATTTGCAGTTGCCATCTGAACAACTGGATATAGATATGGATTATCTTTTAATGTTTCACCCATGTCTTTTCTTGAATATGCAACACCGAATGGTCTTACTTTACTTTGTTCTTCAAACAACTTTGACTCACTTTCTTTTGAAGATAAATATTTCAAAAATTTCCATGCCTCTATTTGATTTTTACTAAATTTATTTACACCTTCAACCCAATATGTTGCAATAGATAACCCTTTGCCGTCTAATCCTTTTGGAGGCTGTGATACAAGAACATTTAATTCTGGATTTTGAGATTTAATATCTGCAACTTGCCAAGTTGGTCCAAAAATCATTGCTGTTCTTCCCTGAATAAATGAAGGAATAGAATTTGACATTGTTTCGTTCCAGTAGTTTTCTTCTGCGAATCTTCTATACAGTTGCAATGCTTCTGCAGCCTCTGTTTGATCTAATGCTTTTATATCTCCTCCATTCAACAGTAATAACATGCCAAATATTTCTCCAAAATGATCTATATTATTTGCAGTACCTATTGCCATTCCAGACGTAATAAGTGCGCCACTTGTATTTCGAACAGTTAATGCATTTACTGCACTCAACACATCATTTTCTCCAACCCAAACTGCTGGTGGCTCTACAAGTCCAGCTTGTGTAAGTAGTCCATCATTATATATTAATACTATTGCATCCAACATAAGAGGAATACCATAATATTTATCATTTATTTTTAAATCTTTACTATGAATTGGATAAAATGTTGCTTCAAACTCTTCACTACTCATAATTTCTGAAGGTAACGGTTGAACAACTTCCTGAATTTCTGGAATCCATGTATTGTGAAATCTAAAAATGTCAGGTCCATTTCCTGCCTGACTTCTTGCGATTAATCGTTCACGATAATCTTCTGGCTTCATTTTTTCATAATTAATAGTTACATGAGGATTTTGCTTTGTATATTCTTGTATTACGGGTTCAAATATTTCTTTCTCATCCCATAATCCCCAATATGTTAACGTGACATCAGTTTTGGGTGTATCAACAACGTTATCTGAAGAGAGCCTATCTTTTAAGAAAAACCAATAAATACTACCGAATAAAATAATGAAAAAAACAGCAATACCTCCAAAAAAAAGAAATTTATTACTACTTTCAGCGTACACCGGTGATTCACCAGGTACAGGTGGGATACTGCCTTGAATTTGCTCTGGAGATTCTACATTTGGTGCTACTTCTTCTACTTGAACAGGTTGAGGTACTTCATTATCAGAAGGTTGCATTTTTTCTTTATTTTGATTATCATCCATGTATTTATGATAGCAAATTTTTCTAAGAATCAGACCGTGCTTATTATATCTATTGTTATCTTAATAGTAACTGCACTTCTAATCCCCTTTTACCTCTATAACAAAAGTATTGGCAATAATATTTATCCAAATACTTATATTGATGGTATTCATATGGGGAATAAATCTAAAAAAGAAGCTTCTGCTTTGCTGCAAAGAAGAGATGATTATTTGCAAAATGTTACTGTCAAAGTTATGTATCAAGAAATACCCATAGCAACTTTTTCAGCAGAGCAAATAAATATTCATCGTGATATTCAGACAAAAGTAGATCAAGCATATATTGTTGGTAGAACACCAGATGTATCTTCACGAATATATCAACAGCTTAATAGTCTTTTTGGATTTGAAAATATTTCATTTAAAACAACAATGACTTATTATGATAAACCTGTTTCAGATTTTATTCGTGATACTGCAGATTCTTACAATATGCCCGCAAAAAATGCATTATTTCAATTTGAAAATGGCAAAGTTGTTTCATTCAAATCAGATGAAAAAGGTATAGAAATTAAAACAGAAAAATTTTTGAACGATTTTAAAAAACAAATAGAGTCTATTTCTGAAAAAAATACACAATTATCTGTTACCGTTAAAGATCAGATCATTAATCCTGAAATTACTCTTGCTGAAGCTAATAATCATGGTATCGAAGAACTTATTGCAGAGGGTAAATCTGATTATAGTCATTCTATTCCATCACGTATTCATAATGTAATACTTGCTGCATCTAAATTTAATGGTGTACTTGTACCAAAAGGCACAGAATTTTCTTTTAATTCAATTATTGGTGATATTTCTTCTAGTACTGGCTATCAACCTGCATATGTTATTCAAAATGGAAGAACTGTTCTTGGTGATGGTGGTGGTGTATGTCAAGTTTCTACAACAGCATTTCGTGCTGCATTAAATGCAGGTTTACCCATAACTGAACGTAGTGCACATGCATATCGTGTTTCTTATTATGAAAATGACTCACAACCGGGATTTGATGCCACAATATATGTGCCAACAGTGGATCTTAAATTTAAAAATGATACTCCTGCATCTATTCTTATTATGACTGAAGTAGATGAAGAGAACATGATTCTAACTTTTAAATTTTATGGTAAAAAAGATAATCGAACCGTAGAAATTTCTCCAGTCAGCGTATGGGATGTTGCACCAGCTCCAGAGCCATTATATGAAGATGATCCAACGTTAGCAAAAGATGTAGTCAAACAAGTAGATTATGCAGCGAGCGGTGCAAAAGCAAAATTTACATATAAAGTAATAAAAGACGGAGAAGTTAGAGAAGAAATATTCACATCTATATACAGACCATGGAGAGCAGTCTTTTTAAGAGGAACAAAGGAAGGTTAAACAACATTAATCTTATAGTAAATATTGAGGAACAGGTGGCGCGAGACGGGGAGCCCCAAAAAATGAGACAGTAATGGCGATATTTTATTGGGGCTGTTGAGCGGCAGAATCTGGAAGAAATCTATAAAAATAAAGTAGCGAATAAATATTTAGAAGATACTTTTTCTACGTAAACGATAACCCAAGTCTTTTAATTTTCTTTCCCCTATAACCTTTGCCGGAACTCCTCCCACAATTGCCATTTCTTCCACATCTTTTGTAACAACTGCACCAGCTCCAACAACTCCACCTTTTTTAATAGTTACTCCAGGCAAAATAATTGCGCGTGGACCAATAAACACATAATCTTCTATAGTTACAGGTGCATCAATTGCTTTAAATGTAGGATCATTAATATCGTGTTCTGCATTATAAATCATTACTTCACTGGCAATATCCACATGACTACCAATAGTAAGCTCTACGCGACCATCAAGCGTTGCTCCTTCACCAATAATTGTGTCTTCGCCAATTGAAATATTGCGTGGATCATATAATCTGGCACGCATATTAATAATAGAGTTGGAACCTACTTTTACTCCAAATATCACATAAAAAAACATGCGGACAAAGCCAAGTGGGCAAAAACTCATAATATATAAGAAGTAAGTAACTGTTTCGAGCCAAATATTTTCTATACGACCAATAATTTTTGATCCAATTTGTGCTCCAGAAAGAGCATTTCCGTCTTTGTCTTTTAACATACGATATATTATAGCGTATTTTCATTTTCTAACCAAATTGTTTAAAAACTGCGATACTATATACAAATGCAGCGCTCATTGCCTGATTTTTCTTATGAACAAACATACTGGAATCAAGACTATGTAGTTATTGGTCTGGATGAAGTTGGACGAGGTTGTTTGGCTGGCCCAGTTACAGTAGGTGGTGTTTGTATGCAATTAAATTCAACTGATACAGAAAAGTTGATGAAAGTTGGCATTAATGATTCAAAAAAACTTTCAGCAAAAAAAAGAGAACAAATTTCTTCAGTCTTAAAAAATAACTGTGATTTTTATACAGCTTCTTCCTCCGTTGAAGATATTAATAATTTAGGAATTGTAGACAGCATAAAAAAAGCAATGAGCACAATTGTCTTACATTTCAAAAAAAAGCTTCCTGACAAGAAAATAATTCTGCTTATTGACGGACTTCCTATCCAACATATACCATATATTGACGACATAAAACGAGTATCAATTATAAAAGGTGATGGAGCATGTATTTCTATTGCAGCAGCATCTATTCTTGCTAAAGTAGAACGCGATTTATATATGAATAGTATCGATAATGAATACCCGGCGTATGAATGGAAACACAATAAAGGTTATGGAACTCTCACTCATAGAAATACAATTCAAACAATCGGCATATCGCCTTACCATAGAACGTTATTTGTTCGCAATAGTTTGCAACAAAGATACTAATTCATTTATGTATAATTGAGCTTTAACCATATGGCAGCAACTAGATTAAATCGTATAGAACAAAAAAAACAAATGTTTAAAGTTGGCGCACTCGTTGTTGCTATTCTTCTTGTTGCTGGAATAGGTGCAGTTATCTACAGATTTTTAGGTTTTTACGATAGCATTCATACAGAAGCAAAGGGAACAAAACAGGAACAGAAGGAAAAAACACAATATAATATACTTCTTTTGGGTTATGGTGGTGGCAATCATGATGGAACGTATTTAACAGATACATTAATGGTGGCACATATTGACATAACAAAGAAAAAAGTTCTTCTTCTTTCTATCCCTCGAGATATATGGGTAAAAGTACCAACAAAAAACGAAGATTACTATAGCAAAATAAATGCAGTCTACCAAATGGGTTTATATCCAGACAATTATCCAGATGTAGATTCGTCATTACTAACGAAAGATAATCCTTCCGGTCTGATAAAAAAAGTTGTTCAAGATATTACTGGTCTTAAAATTGATGCATTTGCAGCTGTAGATTTTGAAGGATTCGTTAAAACTATTGATACATTAGGTGGAATCAAAGTAACTGTAGAAAAAAGTTTTAAAGACTACGAATATCCAATTGAAGGAAAAGAAACAGATTTATGTGGCAGAGATGAAGAATTTCAACAAATTGATAAATATTTAAATTCTGGTGCAGACCCAGAAGAAAAAGAAAAACTCTTCAAAGAAAAGCCCGAACTTGAAAAATTTTATAACGATATATCTAAAAATCCTGTTGAAGCATTTCCATGTAGATATGAAACATTAAGCTTTGAAAAAGGAACAGTCGAAATGGATGGTAAAACCGCACTTAAATTTGCACGATCTAGACATTCGTTAGAAGATGGAGGAGATTTTAACAGGGCACATCGTCAACAACAAGTAATCGAAGCTGTAAAAAATAAAGTGTTAAGTATTAACTTTATTCCAAAAATTTTACCTTTACTTGATGAATTAGAAAATAATATTAGTACAGATCTACCACTTTCTGATACAAATAAATTACTACTTGAAGGAAGACGAGCAAGCGAGTATGATGTAACATCATTCGTTATTACTGATGAATACTTAACATCAGATATTTCTGAATATGGTCAGTTTATTGTTGTCCCTAATGAAGGAATCGATAATTGGACAGTTATAAAGAAAAAAATAAGTGATATTATTTTAGGTATTAGTCCAACACCTACAAAACAGCCAGCAAGTACAATAGCACCAAATTAATATATTAACCATTCTTATGATATTCCGAAATAAAGATCAACGCGTAGCAGTCTTAGTTGACGTTCAAAATTTATATTATTCTGCAAAAAATTTATATAATTCGCGCATAAATTATAAAAACTTGTTAAACATTCTTATTCAAAAAAGATTGTTAGTTCGTGCCATCGCTTATGTTATTAATGCCGATGAGTCGAAAGAAAATGATTTCTTTAATGCACTTAATAACGCTGGTTTCGAAGTAAAAGAAAAAAATTTACAAGTATTTTTAGGAGGTGCCAAAAAAGGAGATTGGGATATTGGTATTGCAATGGATGCAATTCGTTTAGGTCATAAAGTAGATTCAATTATTTTAGTTTCTGGCGATGGAGATTTTAAGCCTGTTGTTAATTATCTACAACAATCACTTGGTTGTTTAGTTGAAGTAGTTGCATTTAAAAAGACTGCAAACAAAGAACTTATAGAAATTGCAGATGACTTTATAAATATAGAAGATAACATGCGTCAACTCTTGTTTAAGATCTAATATATTAAGGAGTTGGTGTATTTGTTGGCGAAGGTGTCTCTGTTGGAGATGTTTCTGCTGAAGGTGTAGGTGTTTCCGTTTCGGTTGGAACTGGCGCTTCTTCTATTTTTTCTGATTCAGTTATAGTAACTTTATTTACTATTACTGGCGTAACTGGTTTTGATTTTTCACCAGATCTACTTGTTACAACTTTTGCAGTTGCAATTGTATCTACAACATCTAATCCTTCAGTAACACTTCCAAAAATTACATAATCCTTTGGTAATGGAGAATCTCCATGCATAATAAAAAACTGACTTCCATTTGTATTAGGACCAGCATTTGCCATTGCCACTGTTCCTCTTGTATATTCACCTTCAAATGGTTCATCATCAAATTTGTAGCCAGGACCACCCGCTCCTGTACCTTCTGGATCTCCACCTTGGATCATAAAATCTTCAATAACGCGATGAAATACAGTTCCATCATAAAAACCAGTTCTTGCTAAATATACGAAGTTATTTACTGTTATTGGTGTTTTGCTTTCATTAAGATCAATAGTTATTGTTCCTTCAGAAGTTTCAAGTACAGCTTTATAATCTTGTTCTGTATCAATAGTCATTGGTGGTGGTGTTTTAGTTTCTGATTCCATAGATGTATCTGGTTTATTTTCGTCGTCTTCTCCTAATATTGAAAGTTTATTTGTATCTGCATTCTTTTTCACATCTTGTCCCGCTTGCATTTGTATAAATAAACTTAAAACTATTGCAAAAATTGCGAGACCGCCCATGATCATAAATATTTCAGATTTCATAATAGTGTTACTTAAACTTTTGTCTTATTTATATTAGCACAATTTTGTAAGTGTACAAGTCAAAAAACCATCTTGGTGTATAATTTTTGCATGTCAAATAAGTATTGTACATTTTATATAGTTCGCCATGGAGAAACGGAGTGGAATGTGAAAAGAATTATGCAGGGTCATAGTGATTCTTTACTTACAAATAATGGCAAACAACAAGCTGCAATGTTAGCTTCCGAATTAAAAGATATTCAGTTTGATGCAATTTATTCTTCAGATTTATTACGAACACAAAAAACCGCAGAAATTTTACGACTTGAACGAAAGCTTGTTATTAATACTACAAAAATGTTACGTGAGCGTTATTTTGGTCACTTTGAAGGTAAAACGTTTGACGAATTTGCACAACATCAAAAGGAATATATCAAAAAATATGAAAAAGCCACTGATGAAGAAAAAAGAAAATTTAAGTACCCAGGTACAGAAAGTGATGAGGAGATTATTTCACGATTAATTCTTTTTTTAAGAGAAATTGCTGTTACAAATGCTGATAAAAAAATATTAGTTGTTTCTCATGGTGGCGTTATGAAAGCGCTTCTTGTTCACTTAGGATTTGGTACTTATGATGAACTAGCAACTCTTATTATTGCAAATGCTTCGTATATAAAATTAGAATCTGATGGTGTGGATTTTGTGATTAAAGAAACAAGTGGGATAATGCAAAAATAATTACCACCAATCATCTGTTGCATCTTCATTTACATACGTAATTTCATCTTCACTTTCATCAGATCCCAAAAAACGAGATTTCATTGCAATATTCCGTCTGCCAAAAATAAATCTCCTTTTTGCATGAGTAATATAAAGTTTTTTTCTGGCACGCGTTATGCCAACATAAAATAGTCTTCGTTCTTCTTCCATTTGATGAACATCATCAATAGACCGTGAATGTGGCAAAATGCCTTCTTCCAATCCCACAATAAATACATTATCAAACTCCAATCCTTTCGCTTGGTGAAGTGTCATAAGTCGTACTCCTTCTTTAGATTTACCTTTCTTTTCAGATTCAAAATATTCAGATTCAACAAGTGCAACTTGTTCCAAAAATTCAACTATATTTGGAAACGTAATTGCTACAGATTTTAACTCTTTTATATTTTCGAGTCGTGAATATTCTTCAGGAATTTCTGCATCAAATAATTCTAAGTAACCTGTTTTATCAAAAATCCGTTCGATAATTTCAGCCGTTTCCATTTCTTCAACTTGGTCTTTTAATTCTTGGTACAACTCTTTAAATTTATCCCATCTTCGTTTTCCTAATTTTTTAATTCTGTCTGTTGCAACAGAATCTTCTGGATGAAGGAACAAGCGTAAATATGACAAAATATCTTTAATTTCTTTTCTTTCGTAAAACCGTGTACCACCAATTAATGTGTATGGAATGCCATAATGCAAAAATACTTCTTCGATTGCACGAGATTGAGCGTTTGTTCGATATAACACTGCTATTTCTGCATACTGTCCTTCCGTTGCTAACTTTTGAATTGCATTTGAAACATAAACTGCCTCTTCTTCTTCGTTTCCCGCTGTGTAATAAATAATTTCTTCTCCCCCATCATTCTTAGTAAATAATTTCAAAATTGGATGAGAAATATTTTCAGAAATTACCTGATACGCAAAATCTAAAATCTTTTGAGTTGATCTGTAATTTTGTTCTAGTTCTATCACTTTGGTACCTTCAAAATCCTGAGAGAACTTTTCTAAATTACGAATATCAGCTCCTCGCCAAGAATAAATGCTTTGGGAAAAATCGCCAACAACAGTTATATTTTTATACTTCTGACTTAACTTTTTTGTAAAAACATATTGCGCAAAATTGGTATCCTGAAATTCATCGACTAATAAATATTTATATCTATTTTGATGTTTTTCTAAAATTTCCGGAACTTTTGTATACAGTTCGACTGCTTTCATTATTAAATCATCAAAATCCACAGCATTATTCTTCTTTAATTGTTTTTGATATTCGTAATACACTTCTGCAACTGCAGCTGCTTTATAGAATGAAAATACTTCTAAATATTTTTGTGGCGTAATGAGTTGATTTTTTGCATCAGAAATGCGGTTTGAAAAATAGCTTGCTGTATATTTGCCATCATCTCTTTTTTTTACAATATCTTTTAGTAAATCCTGAGAATCATTTTGATCATAAATAGTAAATGTTCTTGGTATGCCAATATGTTCACCTTCTCGACGTAAAATCATGGCAGAAAAAGAATGAAACGTTCCAACATAGCCTAAAACTACTTCGTTATTTGTAACATGAAGAATTCTTTCCTTCATTTCTTTAGCAGCTTTGTTTGTAAACGTAATCATGACAATTTGTGAAGGATGAACACCATGTTGAATAAGATTGATTACTTTATGTATTAAAACACGTGTTTTACCAGAGCCTGCTCCAGCAAGCACAATTGAAGGTCCGTCCAAAACTTCAACGGCTTCTTTTTGTTTTTCATTTAAATTCTTGAAAACATCCATAATATAGGTTATCATTCTAGTTGATGAAACTATTAATCGCAAATTGGAAAGCATCTATAAATAAAGATAGTGCTGCTACATGGATGACAACCTTTCTTAACTATATCGATACTAATAATCTTGATACAAAACTTGCAGAAAAAAATACAACCATAGTTATTTGTCCCCCATTTCCGTTAATTTCACTAGTTGCTGAACAAGTGTCGGCTTACACAAATATAAAAACAGGCTCCCAAACAATTTCTAGTGTAGAACATGGTGCATTTACTGGAGAAGTTACAGGAGAATTACTAAAAGATTATGTGCAGTATGCAATTATTGGCCATAGTGAAAGACGTGCACATTTTAACCTTTCAGAAGAAGAAATTAGTAAACAACTCACAAATGCGACAACAAATAATATTGCTCCTATTTTGTGTGTTCGTAACGAACAGGATACGGTGCGCCCAAATGTAACATATATTGCCTACGAACCAGTTGAAGCCATTGGTAGTGGACAAAATGCAGCTATCGAAGATGTTATAGCTATGAAACAAAAACTTAACTTACCACAAAATACTTCATTTATTTATGGTGGCAGTGTTGATGAACAAAATATTGCAACGTATCTTCAATCTGGAGAAATTGATGGCTTTTTAGTGGGAACAGCTTCGTTACAGGCAGACTCTTTCATAAAACTGGTTCAGGTGATGGTATGAAACACTAATCAATATAGCCTATAATATGCTATAATGTAGCAAGGTTTTTGTGTGTTTATGAATAAAGGAGAACGATAATGTCAGTAGTTGAGTTTATCTATAATGCAGATGACATTCTTCCAAAAGGAAGAAAACTCGAAGCTCAGGATTATATGAGTTTAGAGAAAATGCTTCAGAATGATGAACAACTGTTTATGGTCTATCTCAACAATGTGAGAGGATTGCCTCGTGAAGCGTCACTTGTTCATACGTATTTTATTTTTGAAATGACAATTGATATGTTCTCCATAAGGCAAGAGCATAAAAGACTTTTACCCTGGGAAGGATACTATGCTGTTAAGACAAGCGATTTAGTTGGACTTTCATATCGAATGCACCGACAACCAGAATGGATTATTCGCTTGATTATATTTTTAAGGTATCTTTTCAAAAAAACAAAAGCACCGAAGGATGAGAAAGAAGTCTAGTCGCTCAACATTGCAATAGCGCAATGAAAGAAGCAGCTTGAGGTTCATTCCCTCTAACCTTTAGGTGCTTTTTTCATGGTCAAAATTACAACAACAACGCAAGTAGAATAAGAACCCCGCCACCTATTAATACCGCATTTAAATTATCTCCTATACCTGCAACAGGTAGTTCTGTAACAATTGTTGGAGTAGTAGATGTTTCAACAACAATAAATTCAGTAGGTGTTGGCGTAAGCGTTAATATTATAGTTGGTGAAGGTGTTACCGTTCCTGTAATACCACCTTTTGTGGCTGCAACTGTTGGACTAACACTTGGTGTTACTGTTCCAGATGGTGCAGTTCCGGAAGGCATTGGTGAAGTAGATATAGAAGGTGTAACACTTCCAGTTGTGCCAGCTCGTGTAGTAGGTGTAGGACTAGTACTGTTATATGCTAAAAGACTAGGATCATTAGTTGGGGCTGGTTGTTGTGTTGGTGCCAAATTGTTTTCTTGTAAAAAAGTGTCTACTTCATCTTGTGGATTAGAAGCTCGTAAATTAAACATTCCTAAAGGTGAATCTCCGTTTGACAGTAAATAGGTTAAATATGCTAAAGATCCCAATAAAAGTACAATAACAACAATTAACACAATTTGTTTAGGATTCTTCATAATAATTCATTGTAGTATGAAGCTGAAGACGATGCAAACGTTTTACTTTAAGAATGCAATCATAAGTCCAATTAGTGCAAACACAATACCACCCATCCAAAAACGCATAACAATTTTTGGTTCTTCCCAACCCAGATATTGAAGAAGTAAATGTAATGGCGCAGCTTTAAATAATTTTTTACCACGATATTTTTTACTCATTAATTGTAACAATGAACTAACTATTTCAATAAAAAAGATTCCTCCAATAATTGGTAAGGCAAATGCTTTTCCAAGAATAAGACCGATAACAGCAAATGTTGCGCCAAAGGATAGGGCGCCTGTATCACCAAGAAAAATACGAGCTGGAAAAATATTAAAATATAAAAATGCAATTAATCCACCAATCCAAACTGCAACAAATATAGAAATAGGAACATCAATTATAGATCGTGCAATTGCCCAAAATGCAAGTAATGCAATCATCATTGCTCCACTAGAAAGACCATCTAAACCATCTGCAATATTAACGGCATTTGCAAATGCAACAATAACAAATGTACAAAAGAAAATAAAAAAATATGATAAATCAAAAACGCCAAAAAATGGAATATGTAGAAAACTTACTTCTAAACCATAAAAAATACCCAAGGAAATAAGTAATGCAAGAATAATTTCAATAATCAGTTTAGCACTTAATCGTAACCCAAAAAAATTCTCTTTTTTCCAATAAAAAATTTTGTTTAAATCGTCGTATATGCCAAGTAACGCAAAACTAATAAACGAAAACAGAATAAGCGCCACCTCCATAAATACAGAGGAAAAGTTAGTATGTACATTTAAATTAAAGAAGTAAAAACTTAAATAAAAAAATAAGAAAAGAAGTGTTGTTATGACAACAACCAAAATACCTCCACCTACTGGAGTTCCCGACTTATGTTGATGATATTTGTCAAAAATGGGAGTTGGTTTATTAAAGGCATCTTTTGTATCTTGTTTTGCTCGTTGAAACTTCATCTGATACAAAAAGTCTATAAAGGGAACAATGAGTATAAAATGTATAATCAGTGAAATAAGCGTAATAAAAATGT
The DNA here is from genome assembly GCA_964610165.1 of uncultured Gammaproteobacteria bacterium. Lineage (GTDB taxonomy): Bacteria > Patescibacteriota > Microgenomatia > UBA1406 > GWC2-37-13 > MFZZ01. The sequence goes on along the minus strand of CAZSUZ010000001.1, from coordinate 37,631 downwards.
AAAGTGCCATAAATACTCCTAATCAATAAAAAAGTAAATCAATAATTTTTGGAATAAATATCCATCCAGCAATAATTATTGCTCCAATGGAAAACAATAACATAGCACCTGCTGAGGAATCTTTTGCTCTTTTTATATATTCGTTATAGTTTTTATCAATTGCATCTCCAAGCTGTTCAATTGCTGTATTGATTGTTTCTAAAACAAAACCAAGAACTATTGCAACAATTAATAGTAACCATTCAATATAAGAAACATGTAAAAACATACCTGCTGCTACTACAAGCAATGAAAGAGCTATATGAATTCTGTAGTTTGGTTGGGTTTGAAATCCCCAGACAATGCCATTCCAGGCATTTTTTATTGCATGTGCATGCTTCTTCATATAATTTTCATGATGAGTTCTGTTAATTTATCGGAATCATGTCTTAAAATACTTCTTGTTAATTCATCTGCGGTACTTGCTTTGTTATAACTACGACTAATAACATCATCTTCTATTATTGTACCTTTAAAATTATCTTTGTTAATATCAATTTTTACTGGATGTTCCGTATGGCTTGCATACCAATCTAAAATCATTTTTGGAATAGATCCTTCGTGAGCTATTATATATTCTGGTTCGCGACCTAAATAACTAGTTATATCTTTTACAAAATCTTGACCCGTATAATTTGAAGTTTGTCCTGCCTTAGTCATTAAATTCATTATATAAATTATTTTTGCATTACTTTTTTTAAGTGCACTTCGAATTTTTCCGACAAGGAGTACTGGAATAATACTTGTGTATAAATCACCTGGTCCAACAACAATATAATCCGATTCAGCAATTCTATCTATTGCATCTGGGTTTGCATGAACTTCTGGCTCCAAATATGCTTTTACTATTCTTGAACGTTCTGGATTATCTTCATCAATAATACCTTCACCTTTAAGCTTTATTCCACTTTCATATTCAACACTTAAATGTGCTTTTTCTATGGTAACTGGTATAACTTGACCTTTTGTTTGTAACACATAATTTGCAGTTTCAATAACAGTTTTATAGTCATCAGACACTTTTTCAAGTGCAGAAAGAAAGATATTCCCAAAATTATGACCTTTTAAATCTCCTTTTTCAAATCTATATAAAAACAACTTACGCCATAATTCTGGAGCTTCTGACAATGCAACTAAACATTGACGTAAATCTCCTGGAGGAAGTACTTCTAGTTGATCTCGTAAACGGCCTGTTGAACCCCCTGAATCCATCATGGAAACAATAGCAGCTAAATCTAAATTGTGTTTTTTTAGTCCAGAAAGAACTACATATGTGCCTGTTCCCCCTCCTAATACAGTTACTTTTTTCATAATGCAAAATTGTACTATATACTTTAAATTTATTGTTATAATAATTTTACTCTAATATTTATGAAAAAGCCACTTGTAGTAATACTTGCCGGAGGGATAGGAAAATCTTTCCAGCCACTTTCTGTAAACAAAACCATCATTCCATTCTTTGGAAAACCGGTATTACAACACATGCTTGAGATGGTAGAACAAAGTGGATTTCGCGAAGCTTTAGTTGTTACAAACTCCGAAAATGAAGCTTGGCTTGCTTCTTATCAACCTTTTAATATAACCATTCAGACAAAAATTCAAGATAAACCACTCGGTATGGGTGACGCTTTATTACAAATTGAACAAGAAATAGATGGCAGACCAATTTTAGTTATGAATGCAGTAGATTTTATTGATCCAATTTTCTTTAAAAAACTCTATCAATCTACATTTAATACGTATGCATTTATAACTGGCATGAAAGTGCATTCACACATGCCTGCAGGGTATTTAAGAATAGTCGATGGCAATGTAAAAGAGATTGTAGAAAAACCATTACCAGGACAAGAACCTAGTGAATTTATTAATCTTGTATTCCATTATTTATCAGAACCTCAGGAATTTTTACAAATATTAAAATCAACGCCTTCTGACCAAGATAATCATTATGAAGTAGCACTTTCACAGTTAATGAAAAATAATGAAGTAAAGGTAGTTATTTATGAAAACTACTGGCAAAAACTCAAATACGCTTTTAATGTTCTCGATGTTATGGAACTCTTTTTAAAACATCGTATTAAAAAACACCGTTCTCCTTCAGCATACGTTGCACCAAATGCAGTTATTGAAGGCGATGTATATATTGATGATAATGCCCATATTGATAATTTTGCGGTCATTAAAGGACCAGCATATATTGGTAAATATGCAAAAATTGGCAATCATGCATTAGTTAGACAATCTGTAATCGAGTCCGAAGCGGTTGTTGGTTTTGGATCCGAAGTTGCAAGAAGTTATGTTGGACCAAAATGTATGCTCCATCATAATTTTATTGGAGATTCCATTTTAGAAAACAATGTAAATCCAAGTTGGGGAACTACCACCGCCAACATGCGACTCGATGGTAAATCTGTCCGACTAAAACTACCAAACGGAGAAACAATAGATACTGGACGCATTAAATTTGGTGCTATTGTAGCAAAAGATGCATTCCTTGGTGTAAATACTTCACTTATGCCGGGTGTTTCTATAACAAAGGGAGCTCGAGTTAAACCTGGAAGTGTAGTAAATGAAGCTGTTGAGTAACCTTAATTATTCTATCTACTAGAGGATCAGGTGGCGCGAAATGGGATGCCAAAAAAAATTATATTTTTCTTATTTCTCCACCCAACTTCTGAATCTTTTCTTCAAAATCTTCATAACCACGTTGCAAATGCTCTATACCTTTTATGTAAGATTCACCGTCTGCAATAAGCGCTGCAATAGCAAGAGTTGCTCCAGCACGCAAATCTGCAACTGTCAGAACACCACCATGTAGTCGTTGTGGACCAGAAATTTCTATCATTTGATTATATTTTTTACCTTCTTCGTAATTAAAGAAATAAAATTCTGAAGGATTTTCCACTCTTGTATCTAAATAAGAAACAGATGCTCCTAATTTTTGTAATTCCTTTACATAACTAAATCTATTTTCAAAAATACGTTCATGAATAGTAGATTTACCTTGCAACTGTGTCATTAACACTGCCATAAGAGGCTGCCAATCTGTTAAAAATCCTGGATGTGGAGTTGTTTCAATATGAATTGGCTTCATTTCTTGGTAGAAAAAACGCCAGGTATCTTCATTAATTTGTTCGACACCAGCACCAGCCTCTGTAATAACAGATATAAACGATGAAATTGCTTGTTCTTTTATTGAAGAAATTGTTACATCACCCTTGGTTGCAATTCCAGCCACCGCATACGTAATGGCTTCTACTCTATCTGACGCTATTGTATAGGGCTTTTGTTGATGTAATTCTTCAACTCCTTCAATACTAATGGATGTTCCTTTTCGTTGAATTTTTGCTCCTGCCTCATTTAAAAAATTAATTAAATCATCAATTTCTGGTTCTTTAGCAGCATTTTCGATAGTAATTGTTCCATTCCCAAAAACAGACATCATAATCATAAGTTCTGTACCAGTGTGTGAAGATTTATTAAATGTATAAGTTCCGTGTGGTTTTCCATTCATTTTTGCTTTGTAATAACCTGTTTCAGAATTATAATCCACCTTAATACCCAATGCTTGTAAACCTTCTACAATACGATCAATAGATCGTGCACCAAGTCTACAACCACCAGGATTAGGAATGTTTGCTTCCCCAAATCGATATAATAACGGCGCAAATAGCATAAAAGAAACACGAATTTTAGAAGCCTGAAATAAATCTACGGTATTTTGATGAAGGTTTGAAGGATCAATCTCAATTGTATTTTTATCTGTAAATGAAACTTTTGCACCAAGTAATTCCAATAAATGTATAAGTTCTTTTATGTCTTCAATAAGTGGAATGTGATGAATTGTTACTTTATCTTTAAAAAGTAATGATGCTACTAAAACTTTTAATGCAATATTTTTTGCACCAGAAAGTTCTACTGTTCCTTTTAATGGTTTTCCACCTTTTATACTAAATGCTTGTTCCATAATTTACTGTTTAATTATAACTTCTTCCTTTAAATCTACACCATACTTTTTTTTAACAGTACTTTTAATATGATTTAGCATTTTGTGCAAATCTTCTGGTTTTCCATCGCCTGTATTAATAATAAAATTTGCATGTTTTGTTGAAACCTGAAATCCGCCAATCTGAAATCCTTTTAACCCAGATTTATCAACTAAATATCCTGCAGATTTTGTTGGAAGATTAAGTCTTTCTTTTTCTTCATCCGAAATATTCTGAAAAAAACAACCACCAGTTGCAACACCAAACGGCTGTGTTTCTTTTCTATAGGCTTGAGCTCCTTGTGCACGTTCTTCTAAAACGCCTGGATCTTCTTTATGTAATCTAAAAATACCTTCCAAAAATAATTCTCCTGTTTTTTGAAGAATACTATAATCATACGCAAATGCAAAATAATCTCGATTTACTGTTCGTTCGATTCCTTGTCTATCTACAATTTGGGCAGTAAGTAAACTATCACCTGCATAAGACAAATTTTTTGTCCATTTTGAATTCATATATATTGCTCCACCAAGTGTTCCTGGAAGTCCAAGATGATATTCAAAGCCAGATAAACCAGCTTGAACAGTTTCACGAACAACTAAACTCATTGGATATCCTGAACTAAATAAAATATCTGCATATTCTGATGTTTCATTTACAATTTCTTTTTTCTTATACATGTTGCGAAGTACCAAACCTTCAATAACATCGCTTACAACAGCAATATTTGAACCGCCACCTAATATAAACATAGGTATTTTTTCTTCTGAAGCTATACGAAGTGCATACACAATATCTTCTTTGCTTTCTGCTTCCAAATAATATTGAGCTACAGTTTTTGTTTTGAGAGTAAAGTAAGGAGAAAGATCTTTTTGTTGCTTAATTCGATCTCCAAAATGTTTCATTAATTTTTGCATCAGTATATTTTATCAAATTATCATTTAATACATATCCAAATAAAATTTAACCGTATTGATTTAAGACATTAAAAATGTATAATTTGCGTGTCTAATCAATCCATAGTAGAAAGGCCATTGCGATGTTGCGTATTAGGACTTGGATACTTATTGTTGTTTCTTTGTGTATTATGCTTGTTTGCCCATTGCTGATTTCAATCATCAATGAATTTGCAACTGCATTGATAGACCTAGAGCCAAATCAAGCTTTGGCTCTAAAATTTGGCGCATGGTTTTTAAAATTTATCACTAGCGGTTTATGGGCTATATCTTTGCTATTTATAGCAGATAGCACCCCTAATCTTGCTGGATGGGGTTTAGAAACCAATTCTAGAGAAAGACGTAGTATCAACATTATGATAATGGCAGTATTGGGTTTCGCAATTACCGAAGGTCTTTTAGAATTGTATGAATTGCTTCTGTAGATCTGTTAGACTTCCCTCTCATTTCATACGAATGGAATGAGAGGGAAAAACCTTATTCTTCAAAATAACAAATTATCCTATAGTATTGATATTTCTACTAAATTTTAGTATAATTTATATATATTTTGGCAGTAATTTTATTGCCACTTTAGCACTAACACAACGTGTAACACTATTCACAAGGAGCAAGATCATGCGTGGTTTCGTTGTTGTACAAGGTGAAAACATTACCGATTACTTGTACGGATATTCGTCCCGGATCAGCCTGAAGGGGAAATACCTCGGAAAGGCAGATTTAGAGGCAATTCAAGAGGAGATCCGTCTACATCCATCTTTTCAAAAGTATGGTGTATTCCTAACAATTATTGAAGGGAAAGACATCAAACCAGGAATGCTACTCATGTCGCTCTCCTTAAATGGAGGAACGATATTGAAAGGTATTGATCGGGTGAGTGGAATAACCAATGATCCCAACGGGGATGATACTGTTCACCTAGAAAGTAAATTTCCTGAATACTATGAAGGAAATACAGGCTTCACTTCTCGACGGTTTGTTGATGAAAGTTTGAATAATAACTATCCAACGTTATACCTACGATATCATGGCAAGATTCCTAAACGAGAACCAAACCAACTTTCACACTACGATAAAATAATGTGGTACGCCACAGATTTTAAATTGTTGGTGGAATGTTGGGCACTTGCACACTCTCAAAATCTCAGAGACTCCCCAAGTTGGAGTCATGATTCCTATCACAGTATTTGGTATACAGAATTCCGAAACAAGCATGGTTCGAGATTTCAACATGATCTTGTTTCAAGTCTGTTAGACCAAGTTTTGTACGAAGGAGATATGCGCGGTCTACATAAAATTTATGATGACCGCAATATGTGGAGCAATAAAGATCTTATTACTCCGCTCCTTGTGCAAATGCAGAATGACATTGTGCATCGCCTTTTGGAAGATCCAGATATGGTCAGTTTTCTCTTCGGAGAAAATGCTGGATCATATTGGAACAGACGGCTATCCATTATTTTGGATAAACTGTATGCTCCATCCCAAATGGTCTATGTCGGGGTCGCAGCAAGTGCTTCGGCACAAACACCTTATAATGAGGCATTGTTAGAACGATTGTCAAAAATCATTCAACAATCTCATTATGAAGGAGAACGCCAAGCTGCTCGAAAGTTGATTGCAAAATTAACTGGTCGAGCATTCCAATAGTGATTACGTGTAGTTATAGTAGCCCGCCAGCACAAACTGGCGGGCTTTTTCATATACTAATAATACGCCTACAAATGTGACAACTATCACAGCATTTTATTCTCCTTTCTGCTATTTTGGGTCTGCATGAAAAAAATAACTCAATTTGCAGATAGAAAAGAAGCTGGAAAATTATTAGCTAAAAAATTAAAAGAGTACAGAAACAAACCTGTAGTAGTGTATGCAATTCCTCGTGGTGGCGTTATTGTTGCACATGAAATTGCTACTTATTTACATGCCCCTCTAAATTTCATACTCGTAAAAAAATTAACTCATCCTTTTTCACCAGAATATGCGATTGGAGCTGTATCAGAACGTGGAGAAAAAATTGTAAATGAAGAGATTGTATGGAATCTTGATGATAAATGGTTATTAATGGAGGAACATAAGCTTATTCAAGAACTAACACGAAAAAAACAGCTTTATAATAAATTCCATCATAACGTAAATACAAAAAATAAAATTGTTATTCTTGTAGATGATGGTATTGCTACAGGTTATACAATACAAGCTGCATTAAAAGAACTAAAACGATTTCATCCAAAAGAAATTATTGTAGCAATTCCAGTATTACCATATCGTCTGTTTAAGCAGTTTCAACCAACATCAATCAACATAATAACATTACTAAAACCTGAACATTTTTTAGGAAGCGTTAGTGCATATTATAATCAATTTCCTCAAGTTACTGATGAAGAAATTTGCACAGTTTTAAGAAATTTACAAAAATACACTTCCCTCCATTAATAAATGTTGTTCTAATATATGTGATAGATATCACACATATTTTTGATATACTTATTATCAGTGAATACCAATGCGATGCATTCGCAACAACTATTCAAATTCTTCTCTAAAGGTAAACTTCTTCGTTATAAAAAAGGAGATATTATTTTACGTCCAGAAGAACAACCTAAAGGTATCTATTTTATAACAAAAGGATTCATTAGATCATACATTATTACAGAATGGGGAGATGAAAAAATTATTGCTATTTATAAAAGTGGTGAGTTTTTTCCAATATTTTGGCTATTTGACCAAAAGCCAATTACTAAATTTTATGAAGCAATGTCTAATGTTCAGATATATACAATGGGAAGAGTATATATCTTAAAATATTTACAAAAAAATAAAGAATTACTTTTAGCCTTTACTATAAATATTGCACAATTATTAGAATTCTGTTATGAAAGAATTGATAATTTAGAATATACTAAAGCACATGCTCGTTTTTGTTCTCGATTACTTACATTAAGCGAACGTTTTGGTGAAAACATAAACAATACAATTGTTATTAAGGCACCTATTACACATCATGATATTGCCTCATCTATAGCAATGTCTAGAGAAACTGCGAGTCGCGAATTTGAACTTCTCAAAAAAAAAGGAATAGTAACGTTACAAAACCATTCCATTGTTATAAAAAATAAACAAAAGTTAAAACAAGAACTAAATTTAGATCATAATAAAAAATTACTTTAATTACTTATATTATTAATAGTTATTTTAGATATTATTTCATTTGTGGGTATAATACGATTCCTGTTTTCTTCAACTGTAGGTAATCCTGTAAGTAACAAATATCCTTGCCAATTATTTCGTCCAATTGAAAGTTCTAAATGTATATGATCTGATAAATATGGTTCATTTTTTACCTTATAAATACGGTAATTACCAATATTTAATGTGTAATCTGCTTTATGATTTTTATGTGATGATACTAAAATTTCACCAATACCCTTTATGTTTACCCATGCATAAGTATTATGTTCATCCAGAATAAGAATTTTAGTTTGATTTTTCGTTTCAATTAATTTGTAAATACCTTGTTGTAATAGTTTGATCATATAAGTTACATATTATTCATTTTTTTTAAACATTTAAGTGATAATTATCACTGCTTAACTGTAACGAATCCTATATTCTTACCCTTAGTAGGGAGGAACTTATATGACTAAAACGTTTAGTAGTAGTTACCAAAAGTTACCTTCCTCAATTCCTAACCGATTGGGGACGGTAATGGACAAACTTACTTCAAAAATATTTAATGTGGGCGATGCTTTTATTGAATTTAAGCATGTAATGGAGCCATTCCCCGATCCTATTGTAATTACAACTTCTGATACAAAAATAATCTATGCAAACCCTGCTTGGGAAAAACTCACTGGATATTCTTTAGAAGAAATTAAAGGTAAAGAATCATTTTTTTTAAAAACGAAAAAGACAAATCCTAGTATTTATAAAAGGTTAAAAAAAAGTTTATCTGAAGGTAAGACCTTCACAAGCGATGCAATAATTGATAAAAAAAAAGATGGAACCGAATATCAAATTCATTCAACAATATTTCCAATAGTTAATAATAATACTCCTCAATTTTATGTTCAAATGGAGCAAGACATAACTAATATTAAAAAAAGAGAGAATCTAAAAGAAGAATTTTTACAAGAAGCTGCACATGAACTAAAAACGCCGATTACTGCTTTAAAACTACTTGTTCAGTATCAGATTAAAAAAATATCTAAAAAACAAAAAAATGCAGAACTTGTACAAAGTCTTAAACTGATTGACAGAGATTTAGATAGACTTACTCGTTTAATTAATGAATTATCAGATGTTACACGTATAGAAGCAGGGAAACTAAGTACAAATATGCAAATTGTAAACATTACTGATTTAGTTTCAGACGTAGTTATAGAAATGCAGGCATTTGATAAAAATCATTATCTTTCATTTTCTGATCAATCAAAATTATTTGTTGTTGCAGATCCAGACAAAATAAAACAAGTTCTAATTAACATTATCGGAAATGCAATTAAATATAGTTATAACAATTCTGAAATTTCTATTTCTATTAAAAATAAAAAAGATGTTGTTATTATTGCAATTAAAGATCGAGGATTAGGAATTTCTTCTTCTAAATTACCATATTTATTTAAACGCTATTATCAAATAGATAAAACCCATCGAATAGGATTAGGACTTGGATTATATATTTCTAAAGAAATAATTAAAAAACACAAAGGGAAAATCTGGGTAGAATCTAAAGAAGGAATTGGTAGTACATTTTATATTCAGTTACAAAAATTTAGAAACAAAATATATGCAAAAGATAATTAATATTTTTAATCCGAAATTATTAGCAATTTTATATATATGTTTTATAAGTCTGTTTGCTTTAGATGTTTTTGATCAAGAACAATGGATACTCGCGTTATTTATGCACCTTATTCCTAGCTATATTCTTATTGTGATTACTATTATTGCTTGGAAATATACATTTATAGGTGGATTATTATTTGTTATCAGTTCAATCGCGTTATTAGAAATGTCCAATAACTTAATTATTTCTATTCCACCACTTATTATAGGAATTATATTTATATTTCAAAATTACTGGAAAAAATATTATGAAGGTTAAGCGAGTTTATTGAGTATCTCGTTTATTTTTTCATCCAGTTTATACACATCCCCTGCTCCCATTGTAAAAATAACATCTCCTGGTTTTATTTTTTCTTTTAAATGAGCTAAAAGTTCTTTCGGAGAAATATAACTATGAATAAAATGAATACCTTTTTGTTTTGATAATTGTTCTAAAGTATCTGATCCTACCGGATGTTCTGGTGTTTGTTCTCGAGCAGAAGCAAAAACTGGAAGTAATAATGCTTCATCTGCATTAGATAACGCATCTACAAACTCATTCTGTAATTCTTTTGTTCGAGAAAAAGTATGTGGCTGAAAAATAACAATAACACGCTTATTTGGAAATCTCATTTTTGCTGCTTGAATAGTTGCAATAATTTCTTCTGGATGATGTCCATAATCATCAAATAAATACGTTTCACCTACTTTCGTTTTAAGTTCGAATCTACGTTTAGCACCAGTAAAACCCTTAATAGCTTTTGCAATTTGTTCTGGAGTAAAATCTAAAAGCACGAGCATTGCAATAACACCAGTTGCATTTAAAACATTTTTATCACCAGCTAACGCAATTTCAAATGTAAATAGTTCTCTTGCATAATCTGTTATTGAATTAAAACGTAAAGTGAATTTTGTCATAGCACCATGTGCTTGAATATTCGTAATTTGTACGTCTGATTCTTCTGTTCTACCATAAGTGAGCAAAGGGACATGTGTTGATGTAATAATATCCTGAATATTTGGATCATCATTACAAACTACTATTCTTTTTTCGTCTTCAAAATGAATGATCTTTTCTATAAATTGAATAAATGCATCTTTTGTATCTTCAATATCTTTATAAACATCTGGATGATCAAAATCTATATTTGTAATTATTGCATGCGTAGGGTGAAGATAATGAAATTTTGGCGTAATATCTTGTGGTGGATTCATGCCATATTCATCTGCTTCAACAACAAAAAAGTCATTACTAGCATAAGCACCACCAGGTTGGTCATTAAATGTAGAAACGCCCACCATATAACTAGGTTGAGCTTTGAGCTGTTGCATTGCATAAGTTAATAATGAAGATGTTGTTGTTTTTCCATGACATCCAGCTACCGCAATTGATAGTTTAAATTCATGCAATAAATTACCAAGTAATTCTGCCTGATGAATAATAGTTACACCACGTTTCTGTGCTTCAATAACTTGTGGATTATTTGTGCCACCATGTGCTGCAGAATATACTACTGTATCTAAATCTTTAGGAAGTTTATTTGCTGCAAATGAATATATAATTTCTATGCCATTATCTGTTAATCCTTGGTCTGTTATAAAAGATTCTTTCACATCCGAACCAGAAACAGTTTTCCCCATTTGCTGAAAAATACGGGCTAAGTTTGCCATCGCAACACCTTTAATACCAATAAAAAAAATGGACTTCATATCAACATTATAATCAAAATGTAATTATATAAATCAGCATTTATTTTCCAAAAAAGCAGGGAATAGTTTTAATATAGTAATTTGATATAATTAGATACATTTAAAACTATGCAGTCACCTATCAAATTAATTAACTTTCTTTTTTCAAAATTTTTTTTAATAACTTTTTTAGTAATTGTAACTATCTGTACAGTATTAAGTATTGTCTTTATTAGTATTTATTCCTTCCATTTTAATAAATCTGAAGTTGAAGCTATTATTACTCGAATGTATGAAGATATCGAGTATAAAAATGGTAAATGGAATTTATTTCTTCTAAATTCTGACCCATTATTACCTGGTGGTGAATCACATTATATTATTACTTCTGAAGGTTACGTTATTGATCGATGGAGACCAATAAGTGGTTATCTTGATACATCAAATATAGATTTTATTCTAAGATTTCAATCACCAGAGACATTTACAACACCAACACAAGAACAGTGGCGCATGCTATCTGCTCCAATTAGTAATAACAATGAAATTGTTGGAGCAGTTTTAGTTTCAAAATTTATTGCTGAAGAAGACGATATGTTAATTATTGATAAAAGACTCAAAAGTGATTTAGATTTTGTATTAAAAAGAGCTAAAGTAAATGCAGAACAAATTGACTTATCCGATTTAGATATCCGAGAAACCCAGTATGATATCTCTATAAAAGTTGTTGATAAATATAACACTATCATTACAAAAACAAATAACAGTAATAGTATTGATCGTGTGCCTAATTTTATTGATAGTAGTTATGTATCAAAAGAACTAAAATCAAATCATACTAAAATTATTTTTGATCAAGTTACAAATGAACCATTTTTAATAGTTATTTCTCCATTTCAAAATAATAATGAAACTGTTGGGGTTATCGTTGTTGGTAAATCGTTATCATACTTGTTTTCATTAATTACGATATTTTTAATTTCTATATTGTTATTGGTAGTAGTTTGTTGTGTTATTTGGTTTATCTTTTATATGCGTATTCATACAATTATGTCTCATGAAATTAATTTTGATAAAGAAAAAGGATTATTACTAATTGATAACAATCGAATTGAAATTCCTAATGATTCTCATCAGTACCATATTGTTTCTTCACTTTTTAATAAACCCAGTGAGGCATTATCTGCAGAAGAAATTACATCTCAATTTGGTGAAACTGAAGGAAATATTTGGCGCAGAGTTTATGACGCAATGTTAATTGTGAATAAAAAAATAGAACCTTATATTGGACATAAACTTATTATTATTCGTAATAAAAAATTTACTATAAATCCAGAACTTCGATCAATTATTAGAAAATAATTTTTCCCACGAAAAAGGGCGCATCGTTGCGCCCTATTTTTTTCTACACCTCATTGTGTAGATTGACTAGATATTCGATTTTGCAAAAATCGGAAGAAGTCCCTTCGATTTTGCGGAAATATTAACCACAGATACACCTACAGGATCAATAACCCAAGGGACCCTTGTAACAATGATTCCCGGATGTCGCTGTAGTTTCCGCATGATCGCAGAACCGTTTGGATGTAACTCCTCCATTTCTCCTTTAACAATAGTTTGTCCCAGAAAAACCCAAACTGCTCCTCCAGTCATCCGTTGATGACTAAGTACATATTCTTCTGCCGGACGAAGAATATCGCCACTTGGTGTAGATATTACTTCTACTTCTTCACCAAGTTGTTGAACAAAATGTCGTAACTGTGGCACACGTTCTTCTCTTGTTGCAAAATGTACCAGTTTATAAGGGATACTCATAAACCTTGCTGCATCAATTAACAACTTTGTTCCACAATGAGCGTATTCATCTAAAAGGATTAGCGCAGTTGCCTGTTGTTTTACATCATAGATTGTCATTGCCTCCAATGGTTGCTTCTTAACTCTCAACAAACTTCTTGAATGGAAATAATACCACTCCATTCCCCAGGTTAAAACGAAAGCTATTGTTATTGGAATCCAACCTCCTTGGAAGAACTTTACAATATTAGCTGCAAAGAATGTGATATCAATGCTCACAAAAATGATCAGTAAGGAAATAGCTTCAAGCTTTCTCCATCCTTTCACATTTACAAGCGTAAGATACCACAACCATGTAGTAATTGCCATTGTACCTGTTACAGCAATACCATAAGCTGCTGCAAGCGCACTACTAGATTGGAAAAATAACACTAAAGTGATACATCCAACCAGCAATAGTTTATTAACCAATGGTACATAAATCTGACCATGGTTACTAACTGATGTGCTGACAATCTCCAACGCTGGTAGAGCATGCAGGTCTATCAGTTGACGAGTAAGGCTATAAGCACCCGTAATTAATGCCTGACTTGCAATGATTGTTGCAAGTGTTGCGATAATTACGAGAGGCCATTGGAACCATTCCGGAGCTAATGCATAGAACGGAAATTCAGCTACTTCTGGCTCTTCTATAATCAAAGCCGCCTGCCCAAAGTAATTCAACAAAAGGGAAGGCAAAGCTACAGTAAGCCACCCTAAACGAACTGGTAACTTACCAAAATGACCCATATCAGCATAGAGAGCTTCACCGCCAGTTACTACAAGAACAATTGCTCCAAGAGTAAAAAACCCTACCAAACCATTCTGATAGAAAAATTGAACGGCATAGAAAGGGTTTATTGCTGCAAGGATAGCCGGGTAACTGATTATTTGGTTAAGCCCTAACATACCGATTATCACAAACCAAACAATCATGATGGGACCAAAAGCTGTGCCTACTTTCTGTGTTCCATACCTTTGGACACTGAACAAAACAATAAGAATTAACACAGTTATCGGAATAACAAACTTTTCTGCAGCAGGTGTAATTACTCGTAACCCTTCGACTGCAGAAAGTACCGAAATTGCAGGTGTAATCATACCATCACCGTACAACAAGGCAACGCCAAAAATCCCAAGGATAATGTGCCAACTATGGACTTTCTTTTTAACTAGTCCAATTAAGGCAGTAATACCTCCTTCACCATGGTGACTTGTGTTTAATAGAAATAGAACGTACTTCAGCGTAACAACAACTAAAATTGACCACAACATTAAACTGAGGATTCCTAATACGTTCAACCTTGTAGGCTCAACATAATGAAAACTCTCCTTTAATGCATACAACGGTGAAGTCCCAATATCTCCATACACAACACCAAGTGCTGCGACTGTTAACAAAATAGTGGCCTTGCGGCTGTTTTCAACCAAACTGTGTGACATGATTATTCACCCTTCGTAGATAGAAACGGTTAGCGATTAGAATGCATTGTTCATTGATGCACTCCACATTATATTTATAGAAGAGATAAACAGTATCTAGACAAGATAAAACACAAAAAATGAGACAGAACATTTCAATATCATTTTTTATTTTTTATAGTACTTAATTTCCGTATAAATACAGAGTGGAATGCATCAATATCTAGTCAGCTTTGTTAGTGAATATCTAACAAAATGTAAAAGTGCTTGACTCAACTATTCATTTTGAGTATCCTACAATTTAGATCGTGCTTATTGATCTTTGTAAGATTAGGCCATCTAGGCTCAAGAAATAATAGTTCTTGAGCCTTTTTAAATTAATAACATTGTTATCAAAAAATAATTCTTACTCCACCTAATTCGTCATAATCAAATTTATGAAAGTCATGAATAGAACCTATCATTATTCTGTTTTTTCTAACATCATATTTTTTTGATACCTTTTCAATTATTTCAGGACCAAATGGTTCTGCTTCGAAAACTGGTTGAATATTAAAGTGGGCATGTACTCCTGCTTTTTTTAGACAAGGTAATACTTCTTTTATCTCTTCAAAACTTTTTTTATCTTCACAGTGAACCAAAATAATATTCCATCCAACTTCGTTTCGATTTACGTAATCAAGAATTTCATAAATTCTTTCTGTATTGTGAATAAATACAATAAATCTACCTTCAATCATGTCATTAAAGTTACGCACAATATATTGATTTAACCAGCCAATATTAGAAGTAACTCTTTTTAGAAATCTTAATAAATAATCCTGATAGACAATTGCAAATACAATTACAATTGAAGGAATAAAATACATTTCAAAAAAAGTAAGGTTAGATTGATCGATACGAATATTTCCAATAATACCCATCATCGTTGCTACAAAAGCAATTATGACCATAATTATTGGAGCAGAATAAGTACGTTTTAATTCTGTACGTGTTTCCTTCAGAATTAGATTACCAATAGCAAAAAGTGTCATTACACCTAAGAAGGCAATTGTATACACACCTGCAAGAGAAAGAAGATCTCCTTTTGTTATAAGTAATATAGAACTACAAAGTAAAAAGAAAGCAACAATAATTCTTGGAAATGATCCTTTTTCATTCATCTTTGAAAGCATTCCTGGTAAACAACTATCTAGTGACATTCTATGTACTAAACCACTTACACCAACAAATGAGGTAAGTACAGCTCCAGAAAGCACTAAAAATGCATCAGCGACAATAACATATTGAAACCAAGATCCACCAAGTATTCTTGCTGCATCTGAAAGTACAAAATCTTTTGCTTCTTTTATAACTTCAAGTGGAAGGGTATTCAAAATAACTAGTGCAATGAGCGGATTAAAAAATGCTACACCAATTAACATATTTCTTAAAGTTTTTCTAAAAACTCCTTTTTTTTGTTCTTCTACGAAATTTGCGGAACTTTCAAATCCAGAAACTCCGAGCAGACATGCTGAAAAACCTAAATAAAACATTTGCCAAAATCCACCTTTGTTTGCAATAATCTCTCCGGTATGTGCTAGATTCACTCCAAATTGAGAAATTTCTCCAGAAAAATAATAGATAGCACCCATAACTAAAAACCCAAGAAGTGCAATAATATGAAATACAAAAATGCCGAATGCAACTTTTGCAGAATCTTTAAGTCCAGAAATAACCAGTACTGCAAAAAATCCGAGTAAAGCAATTGTTCCTAAAATTACCGGATCTAATGTTAAACCAGCTATGTTAAAACTATGAATTTGAAAAACAGAATTAACATATTCAACACCTACTTTTGCTGAAATAACTGCAGTTGCAATATATGAAAGAATGGTCATAACACCGGCAATTGCAGCAACAGTTTTTGACGTTCCGTTAAGTAAACAATTATAAGCACCACCATTCACAGGTAAAGCTTCTACAACTTCTGTATAGACTGCTTTATAAACGAAAAGTACTGCAGCAACTGCTACTAATATAAGTGGAGCAAATACACCACCAAATATAATTGCAATTCCTGAAACATATAATGCAGAACTTAAAATATCATTTCCACAGATAGCAGTAGCAAACCACTCACCTAATTTAACGTGATGAGAATGATTGTCATTAGAAACCAAGTCTTTTTTTGGCATAGAAATATCTCAATTAATAAATAAATTAACTAAATAGTACTGTAGATTTAAAGCAGCCTGACATTCTAAGCTATGACTAATATGTTTAGTCATAAATGAGAAAGCAAGACTACATTAAGTTACAGTATTGTATTTTTTTAAATTATTTATAGTTTATCTATTGTCCTAATAAATCGTGATACATCATGGGTATGTATGTGAATCACAGTGATTCACATAATAATAGCTAAAAAAAATTATCTTCTTATATAAGAAAACATTTCACCTTTAATTCCATTATCTCTTCTATATGACCAAAATTTTTCAGTATCACACGAAGTACAAAACGGGAAGTAATCAATGTTCCTTTTTAATACACCACTTTCTTTTAATAGTTGATTATTTGCCTTTAATAAATTAATTGAATAACTATTTGAGATTGATACTACAGTTTCTTCAAATATTTCTTTGAATTGTTCTGCTCTTTCTTTACTTACTTGATAACAACATTGATTAATTGCAGGGCCAATAGCTACATAAATATCAGATGGAGTTGATCCAAGTTTTTGCATTGTTTGAATCATTTTTTGAGGCATTCTTTTTAGAGTTCCTTTCCAACCCTGATGAGATATACCAATAATATTCTTTATTGGATCAAAAAAAATAATAGGAACACAATCTGCAGTAATAACGGATAGAACTATTTGTCTTTCTTTTGTAATAATACCATCACAATTTTCTATTGGTAAATTGTTAGAGGAAGAAATTATCTGAATATTAGTAGAGTGAGATTGTTTAATAATACTTTTTCTATTTCTCCCATCACCAAATTGCTTAGTACCAAATCCGTGTGTTATTGGAATAATTGAAGACGAATAGATACCTTCATTTTTGTTAAAGGTAATCATTTTCGTAATTTTTTTATACTCTCCAATACAGCCTTTTTGTCATCCCATGGATATTCCTTTGTGCCACGACATAAACTTTGTTCATGACCTTTTCCTGTAAGCACAATAATATCTCCTTTTTTAACTACAGCAAGTGCTTTATCTATCGCTTCTTGCCTATTCACTATAGATGTAAATGTTTTTTTATCACCTTGATATGAATCAGATTGAATTAATTTCCATTCATTTTTTTCCATACCCACTGCAATTTGTTTAGCAATATTTTCAGGATCTTCTGTTCGATAATCCTCTTCTGTAATAATTGTAGTATCTGCATGGGAAGAGCTTTCATCTCCCATTAATGGTCTTTTAGAATCATCTCGAAATGCAGCAGCACCAAATATATGAATAATCTTTCCTTCTGGTTGATGAACTTCACGAATTGATTGTAATGCTTCATGTAATGCATTTGGTGTATGAGCAAAGTCGATTATAACTTTAAAATTCTTATCATAAATTACTTCTAATCTTCCAGGTGGCAATGTATATGTTTTCATTGCAGAAAATATTTGTTCATCAGAAAGACCAAGTTTATGGCATACAATATATGCTCCTAAATAATTATATTTATTAAAAAGTGCAAGTGGCTTATTTATTTTTTTAGAAATATCAAGATTAAAATCTGCATGATTTTTTAAACTATAAGTAACCATCTCTTTCATTGGTGTATTTATTAAGTAAGGATACGATTTATCATCACGGTTAATAATACATACATCTGACCATTGTAATAATTTTGCCTTTGCCTCTACATATTTTTCGTATGTTTTATGATACTGTAAATGTTCATGGGTGATATTGGTTATAAGTCCTAAATTAAAATGTATTCCATACACTCTAAATTGATCCAATGCATGCGAAGTAGTTTCTAGAACAAAATAATTATCACCATCATCAGCTGCTTGTTTAATATATTTTTGAACAGTAAAAGGTGAAGGTGTTGTAACATGAAAACCAGTGTCATAACTTTTTTTTCCAATTGTTGCAGAAACTGTAGAAATAAGTGAAACTTTTTTACCTGATGATTTTAAAATATGATATATAAGTGAAGATGTTGTAGTTTTACCATCTGTTCCTGTCACACCAATAACAGTTAATCGATTACTTGGATTTCCATAAAACCAGTTAGCAACAATTGCTTTTCCTAAGTGATATATATTTTTTATTGGTTGAATATCCATAAGTTACTTGCTTGAAGGTATATTATAGTAAATCAATAAATCTTTCGCTATATCGAAAAAAAGTGGAGCTGCGGTTTCTGATCCCCAACTCGATGATTCAGGTTCGCTAATAATAACGAATACCAAAAATTCCGGATCTTCTGCTGGTGCAAAACCTATAAATGAAGCAATTGTTTTTGATGCGTCATATTTACCGTCGAATGCAATTTGAGCTGTTCCTGTTTTTCCACCAAATGTAAATCCTTCTGGAATGTCCCATTTAGCTTCTGCGTTTTTTACAGTATCTACGAGCATTTTGCGCATTGTGTCAGATGTTTTTTTACTTAATACTCTACGTTGTACTTGTGGCTCACGCACTTTAGTATAGCCATTTTCTACAACCTCTTTTACCACATAAGGCCTCATTAAATTACCACCATTTATTACTGCTGCAAAAGCTCTTATAAGTTGCATTGGAGTTACCAGAATACCTTGTCCGAAAGACATTGTTGCTGCATCAATTGGATACCAGGCATCAAGAGTTTTTACCTGTCCTGTTGTTTCTCCTTGTAAATCAATATTTGTATAATCACCAAATCCAAATTTTGTAATATATTCGTATAATTTTTTATCTCCCAATTTTTCGCCTAAATAAACCATACCTACATTAGAAGATTTTTCTAAAATACGAGAAACTGGAATATTTCCTTCATATTTGTCATTCCAGTTTTGAATACGATAACCAGATATAGTTACGGCACCATCTTCATTAAATCTATCAGTTGCTTTAACAACACCTTCTTCAAGAGCAGCTGCCATAACAAGTGGCTTAAATGTGGAACCTGGCTCATAACCGCTTGAAATTGTACTATTTATAAAATCTTTTTCTGAAAATTCGTAATAAGCCCCAGGATCATAATCCGGCAGACATGCGAGTCCAACAATTTCCATTGTTTTTGGATTTGCTGCTATTACGCATCCAGATTTAGCCTTAAACTGTTCTACACCTTCCTTTAAATGTTGTTTAATAATATGTTGAACAGATTTATCTATTGTCATGACAAAATCACGTCCATCATCTGCATCTACTTTTTCTTGAGTTCCAATAAAAATAGGTCTATTGAATAAATCACGCTCTGATTTTAATACGCCTGGTAAGCCCGTTAGATCTCGATTGTAATACCCTTCTAAGCCAAAATAACCAATAGGCTCTCCATCTTTATCTTTTCCTAAAAAACCTAATAAATGAGCTGATAATGAAGCTTCTGGATAAAATCTATGTGTTTCTTCTTCAAAACCAATGCCTGGAATTTTAAGAGCTTCCAATTTTTCTTTCTTATCTTTTTCTATATTGCCTTTTACTGAAACCCAAACTTTTGAAGGATCAATACGAGCTTCAAGTGTAGCTTCACCAATTTCTAACACTTTATCTATGCCTTCAATAACATCATCTTTGTTTTTCATTTTCTGTGGTTCAACATACAAAAGATATTTTGTTTGATTGATAGCCATTGGTTCATGATTCCGATCAAGAATTTTGCCTCGGTTTGGCATAATTTTACTAGTGTTTATATAATCAGAAGCAAAATAGCTAGGATATAAAATCTGTACAAAAAACAGCTTAATTATTACTGCAACAAGTCCTGCACAAATAAGAAGAAATAAAAAACGTATTTTATTCATAGCTTTATTATTTTAAAGCATACTGAGGCATGTCTGTAAAGATTGGATCATTATACTTATCAAACTTTAATTCAGCAGCAAGAGATGCCGTTTTGGAAAGGGATTCTAAAGCATAAATATCTTGTTCGTATTCTGTATTTTGTTCATGAAGAACCTTTAATTCTTGTTCATAATAATTTATTTCCTCGGCAAGTTTAATTCCTTTTATAAAAAAAGTAACGTTTATAATTACCAAAACTCCACAAATAAATGTAAATAATTTATTAAATGTCATGTTAATTTTTTTTCAATAATTCGTAATGTTGCAGATCGTTCAAACGATCTTAACTTTCTAGACTGTTCTACATCAATTTTTTCTTCTAGTACTTCATGCTTATGTTGTCGTGCGAATAACTTTACTATTCTGTCTTCCAAGGAATGAAATGTTATTGTTACAATTCTTCCACCTGGTTTTAAAATATTGAGCCCATCTTCGAGCCCTTTATTTATATTGTTAAATTCTTCATTAACAATAATCCGTAACGCCTGAAATATCCGTGCATACACTTTCTCTGCATATTCACGAACACTACTTACTTCTTTTAATCCTTTATCAATTGCTGAAACTAAATCTTGAACTGTTTCAAACTGTTTTCTTCTTCGAAACATAACAATTTGTTTTGCAATATCATTTGATTTGATTTCTTCTGAAAACTTCATAAATGCATTTGCCAATTCTTGTTCAGAATATTCATTAAGTATTTCTGCAGCAGTAATACCTTCGTTACTTATTCTCATATCAAGAGGTTCATCTAATTTTCTGTATGACAATCCTTTGTTACCTTCTTCCAATTGATTCATAGATAAACCGAAATCAAATAAAATGCCATCTACAGGAACAAATTTATATTGTTCAGCAATAAATGCTATGTCTGCGTAATTACCTTTTGCAATTTGAATACCTTTAGGGGGTGTTTGTGGAATTTGTGTTGGATCCCATTCAATAGCTAGTACTTGTCCACCTTTTTCGACAATTAAACGAGAATGACCACCCTTACCGTATGTGGCATCTATATATGTACCTTTTTTTTGAATATTTAGTGAAGCTACTGCTTCTTCTAAAAAAACACTTGTATGCATAATTAATTATTTGTTTCTGCTAAATAACGTTCCCAGCTGGACTTATCCCAAATTTCAAAATGATCTCCTACTCCGGTAATTACTGTTTTTTTTGAAAGTGCTGCGAATGCTCTTAAATTTTTTGGTAATACTGCGCGTCCTTGTTCATCTACTTCTAAGTACACTGTTGCTGAAAATAACACTCTTCTTTTTCTTAAATTCTCTGGTGTATCTTTATCAAGTATTGGCATATTTAATATTTCCTTAACTTGACCGTCCCAGCTTTCTTTATCATATCCAAGCAAACAGTTTCCTGGTCCTTTGGTTAATATGAATTCTCTACCTTTTAATCCTTCTCTTATCTTTTTAGGAAGGGCAATTCTACCGCCTCCAGTTAATGACACTTCATATTCACCAAAATACACCATATTTAAACATTATTCTCCATTTTTGTACTAAAGTCAAGGGGAAATTATCATTATTTTGCTAACACTTTGTAATTATTTTTGGACTATAATGAAATCTAAAACGAAGAGATATAAAAACAATCAAATTCTTCGTGAAGATCGATCTGGAACAGAACGACTAGATAGAATATATCCTGATGTATAAAATGTAATAAGATACTTTTTATGAATAACTTACTTAAAAAAACAAAAGATTTTATTTTTGCTCAACAAACAAGCATAATCTCATCCACACTTATCCTTGCATGGATGATGATTCTTTCCAGACTAGCAGGCTTTTTAAGGTATCGTATTTTGGTCGGCATATTTACAAAAGAAGAATTAGACATATTTTTCGCTGCATTCCGTATTCCAGATTTAGTATTTGAAATTCTTATTAATGGAGCACTAAGTACAACCTTTATTCCGTTCTTTATTGAATACCAGAAAAAATCCACAGAGCAAAATAAAATTATTTCTTCCATTATTAATGTCGTTTCACTTGCATTATTTGCTTTTATTATTCTTCTCGTTGTTACATTACCATTACTCATACCATTAATAACACCCGGATTTTCGCCAGAAAAAAATCAGCAAATTATTATGTACTCTCGTTTATTACTTATTGGGCAGCTACCTTTTTTGGTACTAGGTAACTTTCTCACAGGAATTAGTCAGGCAAAAAAATCATTTATTTTACCTGCTACTGCTCCGATAATTTATAACATTGCAATTATTGTTGGAACTATCATGCTTTCTGATCAGATGCATTTAATGGCTCCAATTGTTGGTGTCATTATTGGCGCAGTATTGTTTTTTGTACTTCAGTTACCAATTTTATATTTTGTTAAATTTGAATATAAACTTATTATTACTCATCTGCATGAGGCATGGCGATTTTTTAGGACAGCCATTCCAAGAATTATGACAATTATTGTTGCACAAATAGATGCGACAGTAGACTTAACACTTGCAACACTTATGGGTTCAGGAGCGTATACCATATTTTATTTAGCTCAACACTTGCAGTTACTTCCGGTTTCAATAATTGGCGTTGCATTTGGTCAAGCATCATTACCCTATCTTTCTGATATGTATCAAGATGGAAAAATAAAAGAGTTCAAAAAAATTATTATCGAATCAATTCTTAATATCTTTTTCTTTACTGTCCCTGCAGCCGCATTTTTTATAATGGCCAGAACTCCTATTGTTCGATTATTTTACGGGGGTGAAAAATTTGATTGGGAAGGAACAATCTTAACTGCATTGACTCTTTCTTATTTTTCGCTTTCAGTACCAATGCACTCAATTTATTATTTTCTAACAAGATGTTTTTATGCGATATTTGATACAAAAACGCCATTTTATATAAGTCTTGTTTCTATTGGTTTAAATGCAATTCTTAGTATGTGGTTTACACTTGTTCTAAAATTGCCTGTCTGGTCTTTGGCTCTTTCATTTTCAATTTCTATGGTTTTACATGTAATGTTATTATTCTTTGTGTTAAATAGAAGAATTAAAGGACTAGACATAAAACTACTTCTTCAAGAAACGATAAAAATAGTTATTGCAACAGGTAATTCTGCTGTCATTACCTACTTTTTTATGAGATTGTTAGATGGACTCATTTTTGATACGACAAGAACATTAAACGTATTTATGTTGTTAGTTACTGGTTCATTAATATTTTGTGCCCTCTATTTATTTATGAGCTGGCTATTTGGTATAAAAGAGTTATACATTATTACCAAAATGTTATTAAAAGCCAAAGAATATAAACAAAAAGTTGTTGAGTTATATAAAGGAGTAGAATAATTATGAACGATGCAGCTAAACATATGCAGGCACTTGATGCAATAAAGAAAAAACTTACCGGACGACCATTAAATTATAAAGAAATATATACATTAATGGATGAAATTGCTCATGAACGATTAGGAGATGTTCTTACTGCATATTTTGTGGCTTCTGGATTTAAAGATGGATTTTCTGCAGATGAATTATATTACCTTACCAAAGCAATGGTTGAAACAGGAACGCAATTAAAATTCCCTGGAATTGTGGCAGATAAACATTCAATTGGTGGCATTGCTGGTACACGTGCGAGTATGATTATTGTGCCCATTGTAACTGCTGCTGGTTTTAAAATGCCCAAAACTTCTTCTCGTGCAATAACTTCTCCTGCAGGAACAGCAGATGTTATGGAAGTATTTGCAAAAGTAACATTTACTCCTGAATATATTAATAATATTGTACGTAAAACAGGTGGATGTATTGTATGGGGTGGCCATTTAGGAATTGCTCCTGCTGACGACGTTATTATACGTGTAGAAGAACCTCTTTCCTTTGAATCATTCGACAAAATAATTGTTTCAATTATGGCAAAAAAAATTGCAGTTGGAGCAAATCATTTAATTATTGATATACCTGTTGGAAAAACAATGAAAGTAAAACATGAAAAAGACGCTCTCCTTGTTAAGAAAAAATTTGAAGAAATTGCAAAACGATTTGGCATTAAAATTTTAGTTGACTTAAACGACACAGATCAACCTGCTGGAAATTCTGTTGGTCCATTTTTAGAAGCAATTGATGTTTTAAAAGTCTTAGAACAAGATCCAACTCGTCCAATTGATCTTGAAGAAAGATCTCTACGTTTAGCAGGCAAATTGTTAAATTTATGTTATGAAACGCAGCATGTTAAAAAGGATGGTTTTGATGAAGCAAAACAAATTTTAACTTCTGGTAAAGCTTTATATAAATTTAAAGAAATTATTGCAGCCCAATACGGCAATCCAAATGTAAGTTGGAAGACTATGAAACATATTGCACATAAAAAAGAAATTATGGCTCAGGAATCTGGTAAAATAAAGGATATACAAAATTATAACCTTAATAATATTGCCAAATTATTAGGAGCACCAGAAGATAAAATGGCAGGCGTTGAACTTTTAAAAAGAAAAGGTGAAATTGTTAAAAAGAATGAACCACTCATGTGTTTTTATTCAACTAATAAATATCATATCGATGAGGCGTACGAAACAATCACACATTTTCCAATTTATTCTATAGAAAAATGAAAAAACTATTAATTCTTATAATCATATTTGGTGTTATTGCACTTAGTGGCTACATATTTTTTACTGAAGGTACACTTCCTGTAAATAAAACCGACACAACACCGAAAATGTTTGTTATTGAACAAGGTGAAACATTGGATTCAATTATTAACAATCTTTCTAAAGAAGATCTTATTAGAAATCGTGTTGTATTTTATCTGATTGTAAAACAAAAAGGTATTGAAACTAAAATTCAAGCAGGTGATTTTCGCTTATTCCCTTCAATGAATGCATATGAAATTGCAGATGAATTAACCCATGGAACAGTAGATGTATGGATGACAATTCCAGAAGGCATGAGAAAAGAAGAGATAGCAGAAATTGTTTCGGAAAAATTTGATATTCCTGAAACAGAATTTAATTCTCTTGCAGAAGAAGGATATTTATATCCAGATACCTATTTAGTTCCTAAAAATCCAACTGCTCAACAAATAATTGACATTTTGACAAATACATTTGATACAAAATTTACTCCTGAAATGGAAGAACAAATGGCTGAAAAAGGAATGACACTCAATGAAGTTGTAACCTTTGCTTCTATTTTAGAACGAGAAGCATTTGGAGAAGCAGATAGACAAGATATAGCTGATATTCTATACCGAAGACTGGAAGAAGGGATACCATTACAAGTAGATGCAACGGTTCAATATGCACTTGGTTACCAAACCGATGAAAAAAGATGGTGGAAAAAAGCCCTTACGTTTGATGATTTAAAAATAGATTCACCATATAACACATACAAAATTCAAGGATTACCTCCTGCTCCAATTTCTAGCCCTGGTATACAAACTATACAGGCTGTCTTAAATGCAGATGCAGATACTCCATATTTGTTTTATCTCCATGATGCACAAGGAAATACTCGATATGGCCGCAACTCAGAAGAACATCAGGAGAATATTGATAAGTATTTGAATTAACTTTTCTCCACTGTATAAAATATACTGCATTTGTTATAATATCAATCTATTTTCCTAACTTATATTGCGGAGTCTAAGGAAAATAATATAGTAAAGGTGTTTAAAATGAATTTAGAAGACGTACAGATATTTTTTAGTTGGGTATCTGAAAATCCATCTTCGCTATTTTGCCTAATACCATTGGCAGTTATAGCAATTTGTGTCCTTGGATTCCTTATAGTTGCTGCAGGTGGAATGGCTGATAGCATGAATGAATAGTATACATCTACATAGAATTGATTAACCTACCTTCGGGTAGGTTTTTTTTAGCCTTCCTGCATGCCTCGTTTTATAACCTCTCGTGGCTTGGAACCTTCTGCAGGGCCAACATAGCCTGCTGCTTCTAGTTCATCTAGAATACGGGCAGCACGGGCATATCCGATACGAAGTTTTCGTTGAAGTAATGATGCAGATGCTTTGTCTGATTGACCAATAAGTTGAATTGCTTCGTTAAAGAATGCATCTCTGTTTTCATTGCCTGTTGTATTCCCCATTGCTCCACCATTATTAATTGCAGGGGAAGCTTCTGTAATTTCTTCTGTATAGTGAACTACTGGCACTTGTGCCTTTAAGAAATTAACTACATCTTTTACTTCATGTTCTGTAATAAATGGTCCTTGAATACGACGAGGTTTTGCCTGATCTGGTGGCAAATAGAACATGTCACCTCGACCTAATAGTTTTTCTGCACCAGGCATATCAATAATTACGCGTGAATCAATCATGGAAGAAACATTAAATGCTAACCTACTTGGAATATTTGCCTTCATAAGACCTGTAATTACGTCTACAGATGGTCTCTGGGTTGCAAGTACTAAATGGATACCAACTGCTCGAGCTTTCTGTGCTATACGGGTAATTAAATCTTCTACTTCATTTGCGGCATACATCATAAGATCAGCAAGTTCATCTATAACAAACACAATATAAGGTTTTCTTTCTATTCCTTCAAGCAAATTATATCCTTCTAAATTTCGAACTCCTGCTTGAGCTAATTCTTTATATCGGGCCTCCATCTCTGCAACACACCAACGTAGTGCAGAGACAACTTTACTTGGATCTACAATAACATCTGTTAACAAATGAGGTGATCCATTATATTGTGTCATTTCTACCTGTTTTGGATCGACAAGAATCATACGAAGTTCATCTGGGCGAGTTCTCATCATCAGAGTTGTAATCCATGCATTAATCATGACAGACTTACCAGAACCGGTTGTACCAGCAACAAGTACATGGGGCATTTTAGAAATAGAAGCAACAATTGGCAATCCAGCTACATCTAAACCAAGTGGTACTAATAATGGATCATCTTTTTCAGCCATTACATTTGCTTCTAAAATTGTCTTTAAGGTTACAATTTGTGGCTTTTTGTTAGGAATTTCTATACCTACCAATGATCTTCCAGGAATTGGTGCTTCTATACGAACTTGCCCTGTTGGAGCAGCAAGTGCAAGAGCTAAATCATTTCCAAGCGCTGTAATTTTTGATAATTTTGTTCCCATTGTAATTTCCATTGCATACTGTGTTACGGTTGGTCCAAAATTAACTTCAGAAACTCTTGTTCTAATACCAAAACTATCAAGTGTTTTTTCAATTGTATATGCATTTGCTTTAACATCTCCACGATCTGCATCTTTTTGTTTTACTTCTTGTAATAAGGTAACTGGAGGATATACCCATGTAGAAGAATCTTGAATAACAGGTTTTATTGATAAATCACTGCCGGCAGATTTTGCAACTTGTGGCACAATTTGTATTGGCTCAATTTTATGAGGGATAACTTTATCCTTAATAAATCCATCATCTTGTTTATTATCTTTACCTTCAAGTTTAGGAATTACCAACGGCTTTTCTGTCATTTTTTGGAATAAAGCTGTAATTGGAGAAAATACTTTTCCAATTGCTAAAAAGATAACATCTATAGATGTATCAAGGAATAAAATAAGACCTACAATAAAACCTATTATTAAGATTGATAAAGCGCCAAGTGCAGAAAAATCAAGTGACAAATTGTCAAAAATTGCTTGACCCCATGCTCCGGTTTGAAACAAACCCAACATAGAAATAAAAAGTACTACAACTCCAATAGTTACGTTGTATTTAACAAATTGTAGTTTTTTTGAATTAAAAAAATGTCCTGATACTAAAAATAAAATAATTGGCGTAATAATCGAAAGCCAACCAAACAAACTAAATAATTGTTGATTTACTTCTGTAAGTATTTGTCCACTTTCATCCCCTTGTCTAAACATCTGAAAAAAAGATACAAACATTATAAGAGCAATAAGAATGACAAAAAAACCAAGTAGATTTAAAAATGTTTTTCCATTAATGCGTATTCCAAATGTGGATTTTTTTCTTCTTCCCATACCTTTATTGTACTACTAGAATCTGTTTCTTAAAATAAACAACTAATATAATTGCAGTTAATAGTTCATAATAACATGCAGTAATTCAGTTGTAAATCAGGATTGTACGGTTATTACAAAAAAAAGACCAGAGTGTTTAGTCTCTGGTCTTTTTTATTTATAACGTAATTATTCTGGTCTCGATTCGTCACGTTTAGTATTCATCATTTCAAGATTTATACGACCTTGTGGGTCAATCTGAATGACTCGTACTTTTACAACTTGTCCAACTTGAACTACATCTGCTGGATTCTTTACAAATCCTGCTCCCATTTTTGAGACATGAACCATGCCTTCTTTTCCTGGAAGAACTTCTACAAATGCTCCAAATGGAAGAATTCTTTTTACTTCTCCTTCAAATTCTTCACCCATTTCTACTTCTCGTGTCATGGCATCAATCATACCGATTGCTCGTTCTACATTTTCTTTCTTAATACCAGTTATTGTTACATTTCCTTCTTCATCAATATTAATGTCTGTATCAGTTTTTGTAATAAGACCTTTAATGGTTTTACCACCGGAACCAATAACTTCACCAATTTTTTCTTGAGGAATTGAAATGACCATAACTTTTGGTGCGTGTTCAGAAACTTCTTTACGAGGTTCTGCTATTACCTTATTCATAACCTCAAGAACTGTCATTCTTGCTTTCTTTGCTGCATCAATTGTTTCTGAAACCATTTCATCTGTAAGTCCTGCATTTTTTACATCCAATTGTACTGCTGTAATACCTTTTTCTGTTCCTGTAACTTTAAAATCCATTTCTCCAGAAAAATCTTCAATTCCCATAATATCTGTAAGAATTGCATATTCAGAATCTGAT
This sequence comes from uncultured Gammaproteobacteria bacterium, assembly GCA_964610165.1. Classification (GTDB taxonomy): domain Bacteria; phylum Patescibacteriota; class Microgenomatia; order UBA1406; family GWC2-37-13; genus MFZZ01. The sequence goes on along the minus strand of CAZSUZ010000001.1, from coordinate 8,080 downwards.
TTTGTCATGATTCCCATTGCAATACCAGCCACATGAGATTTAATTGGTACACCAGCATGCATAAGCGCAAGTGATGATCCACATGTTGAAGCCATTGATGTTGAACCATTTGATCCTAACACTTCTGAAACAACACGAATTGTGTATGGAAATTCTTTTGCAGATGGAAGGACAGGTTCAATTGCTTTTTCAGCAAGTGCACCGTGACCAATTTCACGACGTGAAACAGATCCAATTCTTCCAGTTTCTCCTACAGAATATGGAGGAAAATTATAATGATGAATATATGTCTTTTCTTCCTGGCCTTCTGGACTTTCAATAAACTGTCCCATACTTGGTCCAGCAAGTGTTGCAATAGAAAGTACTTGTGTATCTCCTCTTTGAAACAAGCCTGTTCCATGAGTTCGAGATAAAATACCAACTTCTGCAGATAGTGGACGAATTTCATCTAATGCACGTCCATCTACACGTTTTTTAGTTTCAATTGTGTTTGCACAGATAGTTTTTTTGTAAATGTAGTCAACTGCTGAAGTAATTGTTTTTTCATCAAATTCTTCACCAACTTTTTCTACAATTGTTTTAACTAATTCTTGCATTTTTACACTACTTCCAGATTCTTTTGCTGCAATTTCTTCAATAATGCCATCAATTTCTGCTTTGTAGTCTGTTTTTATAAGCTTTTCAAGTTTTTCATCAACAACATGTTCAGAAACTTCTTCTTTTGGAAGACCAATTTGTTTACGAATTCCTTCAATAAAATCAATAATTGGTGCATTTGCTTTTTTAATTTCTTTTAATGCTTGTTTAAAAATTTCTTCTTCTACTTCTTCACCTTCTGTTTCAATCATCAATACTTTATCTTTAGATGTTGTTGCAACTAAATCAAGTGTTGAATATTGTTTTTCTTCTGGTCTTGGATTTACAACAAACGATCCTTTTCCACCATTTTCTGCAGGGACATATCCCATACGAAGTGTACTAAGTGGACCTTTCCAAGGAATAGAAGATACATGAACTGCGGCAGATGTTGCAATTGAAGCAAGAATTTCTGGATCATTTTCTCCATCAACCTGCATCAATGTAATAATAATCTGTACATCTCTTTTGTAACTTTTTGGAAATAAAGGACGAATTGAACGATCAATGATACGACCTTTAAGAATTGCTTCATCTGTTGGTTTACCTTCACGTTTTACCCAACGAGATCCTTTAATAATGCCACCAGCATACAGTCTTTCAACATATTCAACTTGAAGTGGAAAATAATCCAAATCATCTCGAAGTTTTCCTGCTGTTACAGTGACCAAAACACTTGTTTCACCGAGTGTTGCGAAAACAGATGTGGTTGCAGCTTTGGCTAATTTACCAAACTGTAGGGTTAGTTTTTGTCCATTAATATCAATGGATTCTTCATGAAATTTCATCATATACAAAATATATCACGTGAGAGACTATATGCGAAAGAGTAAAAGGCAGTTGCCATCTTGGCTTGTTTCAAAGTATTACACCTAATATCTTTAAAATAAGTTAAGATGACAATTCTTGTGCTATTTCGTTCTACTCTACTCACTAAATTAATAATAAATAATTAGCTATTATTTCTTAAGACCTAATTTTTCAATGAGCTCTTTATATCGGGCTTCATCTAATTTTTGAAGATAGTTAAGAATACGTCGTCTTTTTGCAATTACTTTTAAAAGACCACGACGGGAGTGATTATCTTTTTTATTACCCTCTAAATGATTAGTAAGTCTTTGAATTTTGAAAGTCAAAAGAGCTACTTGCACTTCTGGAGAACCTGTGTCGCCATCTTTCTGTGCAAACATTTCGATAATTTCTTGTTTATTTTCTGGTAGTTGATTTTGTGCCATGATTTAGAGATTATAATAGATAATATCGTAAGTTTCAAGAGTACAATTAACTATGCAATCATTAGGTAACATTTCAATAGACAAAAAAGGGCATAAAAAAGATAATCCAGAGGAGGGATTGACCTTAATTCGAACACCACACACAAAACACAACTCAAATAGAGGAACAAAAAACTTTTTTAGAGACAATACATTAGTTTTACTCTCAATTTTAGTATTAAGCGCTATAGGATGGATTTATTATATTCCGCCAAGTAGCCCAATCGCCGTAGTTCCCTTTATTTTATTACTAACAAGTATTTTTTCTATAATTACATCTTACTTTGGAAAAAAAATTCACGTATTCTCTACACTATTCATACTCATATTTCTTTTAATGAGTTACTTTATCGGATTTGATCTTATTAATGCATTGGTACTTCTATCGTTTATAATAGGTCTGTCAACATTATTTAACATAAAACAATAATGAAAAAATATTTAACAACCACTTTACCCTATGTCAATGCTGATCCACATATTGGATTTGCTCTTGAGATTGTACAAGCAGATACTTGGGCTCGTGCACAACGATTAGCAGGACATGAAGTAATTTTTAATACAGGAACAGATGAACATGGAGCAAAAATTTATCAGAATGCTACAGAAAAAGGTCAAGATCCAAAGCAATATGTAGATTCTTATGCTGCAAGATTTCAAAAATTAAAAGAAGCACTCAATTTAAGTTATACAAACTTTATTCGAACAACTGATGAACATCATAAAAAAGCTGCACAAACATTTTGGACAAGCTGTTTAGAAAATGGTGATATCTATAAAAAAAATTATCAAATTAAATATTGTGTTGGCTGTGAGCTTGCAAAAACTGAGTCTGAATTAGTAGATGGAAGGTGTCCACTTCATCCGAATCGTGAATTAGAGCTTATAAACGAAGAAAACTATTTTTTTAAATTCTCAAAATATCAACAACAACTGTTACAGTTGTACAAAGAAAATCCAGATTTTGTAAAGCCTTCGTATCGTTTGGAAGAAATTAAAAACTTTGTAGAAAAAGGGTTAGAAGATTTTAGTATATCTCGATTAAAAACTAAAATGTCTTGGGGAGTTCCAGTTCCCGGAGATGATGAACATGTTATGTATGTTTGGTTTGATGCATTAGTAAATTATATTTCTACACTTGGCTGGCCAGATAACGACAAAGACTTTACAGATTATTGGCCAGGAATTCAGGTTGCTGGAAAAGACAATTTGCGACAACAATCTGCAATGTGGCAAGCAATGCTTATGTCTGCACAACTACCACCTTCAAAACAAATATTTATTCATGGGTTTATTACAATGAATGGTCAAAAAATGAGTAAATCGTTAGGTAATGTTGTCGATCCATTTTCATTAGTGGCAACCTATGGAACAGATGCTGTTCGTTACTATTTATTGCGAGAAATTCCAAGCTTAGATGATGGAGATTTTTCGTATGAACGAATGAAACAGTTATATGAAGCAGATTTAGCGAATGAACTGGGAAATTTAATTTCTCGTGTTACAACACTCGCCAGCACAGATAATATCACAAATACAAACTCTGAAATTTATCCTCGTAAAGAAATTACAGATAATATTATTTCTTTTAATTTTAATGGTGCGCTTGAACAAGTATGGGATTCTATTAAAGAGATGAATAAAGAAATTAACGTAAAAGAACCCTGGAAAAAAACAGCACAAGAACGTGGTAACGATTTAATTGAATGGTTAAAGAAACTACAACTTATTGCATGGGAACTAAAACCATTTATGCCAGAAACTGCTGAAAAGATTATGAAATCAACCAGTGGCAGGATTGAAAAAGTAACACCTCTTTTCCCAAGACTACCATAATAGAATGTATTCTTATTATATGTATAATATAAGAAACCATGACAAAACCTAAGTTTAAAAAACTATCAAAGAAAGCTTTATTTTTAACCCTTGGTGGTGGTTTTTTATTTGTAATTATTCTTAGTGTTATTTCACTCGCATATTTATTTATTTTTGACGGATTACCAACCCCATATGCTTTGAAAGATTACAAATCTGTTCCTCTTTCTACTCATATCTACGACAGAAATGGCAATTTATTATATGAAGTTTATAAAGATGAAAATAGAACACCAGTAAAATTAAGTGCATTACCAGATTATGTTGGTCAAGCAACCGTTGCAATAGAAGATCGTGATTTTTATAAACATGGTGGTATTTCTATTTTTTCTGGAATGCTTCGTGCAGTTCGTGATTCTTTTAGGACTAATAATTTACAGGGTGGATCTACAATTACTCAACAGCTTATTAAAAGTGCATTACTTTCTCCGGAACGAACTATTCAACGAAAAGCCAAAGAAATAATTCTTGCTGTTTGGGCAGAACAAATTTATTCTAAAGAAGAAATTTTAGAAATGTATTTAAACCAAGTTCCTTATGGTGGTTCTTCTTACGGTATTCAACAAGCAGCAAAAAATTATTATGACAAACCAGCATCTCAATTAAAATTGCATGAAGCTGCTCTTTTGGCTGGTTTACCACAAGCTCCAACTTTATATTCACCACAATCTAATCCTGAACTAGCAAAAATACGAAGAGATGCTGTTCTAAAAAGTATGTTAAATGAAGGGTATATTAACGAACAACAATATAATGAGGCAACAAATACACCAATAGTTGTTGAACCCCCAAATATAGCTATAAAAGCTCCTCATTTTGTATTTGAAGTAAAAAAATTACTCGAAAAAGAATATGGATTACAACAATTAGAAGAAGGTGGATTAAAAGTTACAACAACACTTGATCTACCAACGCAAGAAGAGGCTGAAAAAATTTTAGCTGAAGAAGTTGAAGAAATTAAAAACCTTAATGTAACAAACGGTGCATTAGTTGTAACTCGTCCACCAACTGGTGAAATTTTAGCGATGGTTGGATCCGTTGATTATTTTGCCACCGGCTCTGGAGCATTTAACGTTACCACCGCTAATACACGACAACCAGGTAGTTCTATAAAACCTATTAATTACGCTGTTGGTATAGATAGTAAAAAAGTAACTGCTTCAACTATGTTTCTAGATATACCGACTTGTTTTTCTTCACCCGGTCAACCAAAAGGTTATTGTCCAAAAAATTATGATGGTGGATTTCATGGTCCAGTTCAGCTAAGATACGCACTAGCTAATTCATATAATATTCCAGCTGTTAAAATGCTTGCATATAATGGTGTTGAGGAATTTATTGCTTCAGCAGAAGCCTTCATGATTACTTCTTTTAAAGATCCAACACAATATGGATTATCTCTTACTCTTGGTGGAGGTGAAGTACCTATGACAGAAATGGCGCAAGCGTTTTCTGCACTTGCAAACCGTGGTACTCCTCAAAAGCTTAATTATGTTCTTAAAGTAGAAGATAAAAATGGCAAAGTTTTATATGAGTATAAAGACCCTAATTTTGTAAAAAAAATTATGGAACCTATGGAATTGCCAAATTATTTAGCAATGAGTGGTAAAAAAGCAATTTCAGAAGATGCAGCATATATTGTTTCACATATTCTTCAAGATAATAATGCAAGATCTGCTGCATTTGGCACAAATTCTCAACTTGTGATTCCTAATAAATCTGTTTCAGTAAAAACCGGCACTACAGATGATTTACGAGATAACTGGACAATTGGCTACTCACCAAACTTTTTAGTTGCAGTATGGGTAGGAAACAACGACTTTACACCTATGAATCAGGGCGTTGCTTCTGGTTTAACTGGCGCTTCGCCTGTTTGGAATCGAGTTATGACTTATTTACTTGCAAACCAACCTAATTTAGAGTTAGTAAAACCTCCAAATGTAGAAGGTGTACAAGTATGTAGTGATACAGGTGCACGAGCCAGTCGACAAGGTGAAGGGTTTAATTGTCCAACCCGTTTTGAATATCTTATTAAAGATACAAATACTCCATCTAAAATTGTAAAAGAACAAACACCAGTAAATAAAGATACTGATCAGTATTTACCAGATCCAAATAATCCTGCTGTGGAAATGAAAGAAAAAACCGTATTGTATGACATGTTTAATAAATACTGTGTTGATTGTAATCATGACAAAGAACCTCCACAGACAGTAGTAATTAAATAATGCATGAATAAATGCTTAACACTCAACGAAGTTAATTAAACTCTTCCCCACTTTAAATAAATAAGCATTGCTATAAAAAGATAAATAGCTGTTCCGTATGGAGAAAGAAATAAAGAAAATAAAAGCCCAAATAATGTAATAAAAAAATATGCTTCAAAACGCATAGCATTTATCATACTTCTTGTTATTACTAAAAAGAAAAAAAGAACAAGCAATGAACCTATTCTAAACGGCTCAAGAGAAAAATTTAGAAAGTGACTTACAGCAAGGAAAGTACCAAAAAAGAAAATAAATAAATCTTTTTCATCTAAAAAAAATCTGTCGAATCTAAAAATCATATTAATTTGCAAGTAATTCTAAAATAAAATACCACTTCTTATCGTAAATATAATATTGATCAATTACAAAAGCAATGAGAAATGCAAAAAGTCCAATCCATAATATGGACATCATTTTACGTAAGATTGGTTTATTAAACAAAGATAGCATTATTTTATTATAGCAATCAGATTTGATCTGTTTTATTGGATTCCATCATTTTTTCGATTTCTTCCTCTAGTTCTTGCATATCTTGATCATAATCAGATTGATCTGTGTTTTTTGAATCTTCTTGAATCATTTTCAAATTTTTTTCAAATTCTCCATTTTTTATTGCATCTTGTGCACCCTGAATGATAGCTGCAAAAAAGGCTATTGATAATCCAATCGATAATACCCAACCTACAATAGAAACCACTACCCAAAATGTATTAGAGGTAACTTCTTTAGGTGAAGGAATTCTTTTGTACATTTCATAAAAATAGCTAGTAATATATGGTCCAGCAAAAATGCCAAATATTGGTATCAAAAAGGTACCAACTCCTGCAGAATTTTTATTCCCAGTTGCTGATCCTAATAAAAAGATAATAACCATATATGATCCATAAATCATTAGTGCTCTAAACAAAATTCCCCAGAACCTAGAACTAACAATCTCTTTACTAATAAATAAATTTCTTAAACCTGTTTCTTTTTTATCAAGGAAAACAAACATCATAAACATACCCCAGATTGCCCAAAAAATAAATAGAATCCCTAAAGTCAGAATCCCAATTGGAAATAATCCAATAAGAAAAAGAGTTGTAATAACTGATACTTTAAAATAAGGCCAAACTAATGGTTTAACCGTTCTATAGATATCCATTACTCCTAGCTTTTTTTCTGAAACTAATGCATATAAATATGCTAAACCAGTCCAACATCCAACAAAAATAAGTCCAGCCATTGCTACAATTGCAGAAACAATACCTAAGGAGATAGATAGGGCTTGTGAATTAGCAATAGCTCCAATAAGTATATTTATACCAACTAGCAGTCCCATTGCTAAAAATGCCCCTATAAAAATAAAAATCGAAAGAACATACGTAAGGAAATATGTTAGGAAACGTGTTTTTGTTCTTACAAAAGCAGCTTTAAATAATGTTTCGATACCAAGATCAGAATTAGTACTGGTTGATTGGGAAATAGTTTGTTCCATACCTTAAGTGTAGTATTAATTTATTTTTTTGCAATATTATTTCTTACATTATCGGTTTTACTAAATTTAATTACTACAGGATGTGATACAATGGACTGTATGGACAAACCACTCGCAGAAATCCTTCGTCCAAATAAACTGGAAGATTTTATAGGACAAAAACATTTGATTGGACCAGGAAAACCAATTAGTCGTATGATAGAGAATAAGAAAGCTTCATCAATGATTTTATGGGGGCCACCCGGATCTGGGAAAACAACACTAGCACGATTAATTGCAGAAAGTATGGATGCAGAATTTGTTCCTTTTTCTGCCGTAACAAGTGGTGTAAAAGAAGTCCGCGAAGTGATTGCACAAGCTCGCCAGCGAAAAGAATTTTTTAAAACAGATACTATTTTGTTTGTTGATGAAATTCACCGCTTTAATAAAGGTCAACAAGATGCTTTTTTACCAGCAGTTGAAGATGGAACAATTGTTTTAATTGGTGCAACAACAGAAAACCCTGGATTTGAAGTAAATGCTCCTCTTATTTCTCGATCACATGTATATGT